>JAZSQO010000066.1:0-2477 GCA_045538015.1 Acutalibacteraceae bacterium
AAGTCTTGCGCCCGCTCCGGTGTCATCCAGGAGGTTCGCAAGAGAGAGGCCTATGAAAAGCCCTCTGTCCGCCGCAAGAAGAAGTCCGAGGCTGCTCGTAAGCGCAAGTATAAGTAATTTACTTGGCTGAGACTGCCGGACCATTACGGCAACCAAACGAGCGTGTCAGGTTCGTCCCGGCACGCTCTTTTTGTTTTTATCGACAAATAAACCGAAAGGATCCTATATTATGATTCTCCATATCGTTATGTTCAAGTTCCACGAGAACGCCGACGGCCGCGCCAAGGCGGAGAACCTCGCCATCGCAAAGGATATGCTGGAAAAGCTGATGGGTGTGGTGCCCACCCTGCGCTCCATGGAGGTTCGGCTCAACGATCCCGCCGCCAGCGCCGACAACTACGACCTCATGCTGACCGCAGAGTACGACGACATGGACGGTCTGAACGCCTATGCGGTTCATCCGGCTCACAAGGCGGTGGGCGAGTTTATGGGCAAGGTTCGCCTTTCCCGCGCCAGCATCGACTTTGAGATTTAACCAGCGGAGGACGAAGTTATGCCTCTTTTTGCTCCCCGGCTCATGCTGGGCAAAATGATAGATATCACTCCTTCTTTGCTGCGCGGCCTTGGCATAAGCGCGCTGCTGCTGGACATCGACAACACCATGACCACCCACGATAATCCCGTTCCCGCCGAGGGCGTGACCGAGTGGATCGAGACCATGAAGGACGAGGGCTTTTCCCTTGTGGTGGTGTCCAATAATTCCGAGGAGCGGGTGGCTCCCTTTGCCCGCCTTATCGGGCTGGACTTTGTCAGCAAGGGGCAGAAGCCCCTTCCCTCGGGATTCCGCCGCGCCTGCCGGCGGCTGGGCGTAAAGCCGAAAAACGCCGCTGTGGTTGGCGACCAGATATTCACCGACATTCTCGGCGGAAACCTGCTGGGTGCGTACACCATCCTCACCGAGCCATATCAGTTTGAGGAAATGCCCTTCTTCAAGGTCAAGCGGGCGCTGGAAAAGCCGGTCATCCGCGGCTATAGAAGGCGGGAAAAACGCCGTTCGGCACGGTAAAAAGATTCATTGATAGCGCAAAAGAAAACCGACTCCGCTGATTCCGGAGTCGGTTTTTGTTGTATATATCACAGATATTACCGCGAGCCGACGCAGGCAAGGATATGAGAGCATATCATGTCCACGGTCTCCTCGTCGAGGTAAGGGTGCATCGGCAGGCTCAGCACACGGCGGGCAGCCTCAAGGGTGTTGGGATACCACTCATCCGGGTAAGCCAGCGCGGAATAGGCGCTCTGCTGGTGCAGTCCCCGGGGATAATATATCATGGAAGGAATGCCATTCTCCTTCAGCACGCGCTGAAGCTCTGCCCGCTGCTGCTCGTTTTCCAGCAAGATGGTGTACTGGGCCCAGCAGGAATAATAGCCCTCCTTGACAAAAGGCGTCTGCACAGCGCCGGAGAGCCGCTGGGTGTACCAGCCGGCCACACGGTTGACCGCCTCCAGCTCGGTTTCGGCAAAGGCTCTGAGCTTGGGCAGAAGAATGGCCGCCTGCAGAGTGTCCAGACGGGAATTCATGCCGATGGCGCGGTTGTCGTATTTATCCTCGGGAGAGCATCCCTGACCTCTGAGGGAGCGCAGAATCTGATCCATCTGCGGGTCATCGGTAAAAATGGCGCCGCCGTCTCCGTAGCAGCCAAGGGGCTTTGCGGGGAAGAAGGAGGTGGTGGAAGCGTCGCCGAAGGAGCAGGCACGCCTGCCGTTGATGCTTCCACCGAAGCCCTGAGCGCCGTCCTCCAGAACGAGCATATCGTATTTTTTGGCGATGCGCTCGATTTCACCATGGTCGGCGGGCTGGCCGAAAAGGTCAACGGGGATTATCACCCGGGGGCGCAGTTTCCCCTCGTCGAGAACGCGCTTTATCCGCGCCTCAAGGGCGGCGGGGTCGATGTTGAAGGTGCGGGGGTCGATGTCCGCCAGCACCGCAGTGGCTCCAAGGATGGAGGCCGCTCCGGCAGAGGCGAAGTATGTGAAGTCCGAGGTGAAAACGGCGTCGCCCTCGCCGATGCCCCATGCCATCAGCACAAGCTGAAGGGCGTCGGTGCCGTTGGCGCAGGAAACGCAGTATTTACGGCCCACAAATTCGGCCAGCTGAGCTTCAAGCTCGGCGACCGGCTTGCCGAGGATATAGGCGGAGCTGTCCAGCACGCCCTGAATACCGGCGTCGATTTCAGTCTTAAGGTGCTGATACTGGGCGCCAAGGTCTCTGAATTGCATTTATACTTCCTCCAGTCCGTCGGGAGTTTCCCGGTATTTCCGGCCGCAATGAGCGCAGACTATGCCGCCGTGCAGCCGCTGGCCGCATTCGCACACCCAATCCACTCTGCGGGCCGGCACGCCCAGCATGAGCGCGTGGGAGGGGACATCGCAGGTGACCACCGCGCCCGCGCCTATCATGGCCCACGCTCCGATGG
>JAZSQO010000020.1:0-4741 GCA_045538015.1 Acutalibacteraceae bacterium
TACCGGGAGAAGGGCATCGGCACCCGGCCCATGCGCCACGCCGTCGACCGCGCCGGAGAGCACGGCTTTACCGAGCTGCGGCTGGAATGCCGCGCCTCCAATCACCGGGCGCTGTATGTCTACGAGCAGAAGCTGGGCTTCCGCCGGATGCTCAAGCGAGGCTTTCTTGAGCTGGACGGCCAGCGCATTCCCCTTGTATACATGAAGAAAAAACTCCGCTGAGGTTTTGCTATGAACGAGAAGATAAAGGTCGCTCTGGTGACCGGCGGCTCGGGCGGCATCGGCCGCGCCGCCGCTCTGGCACTGGGGCGGAATGGATGGCGGGTGGCCGTCCACTACAACACCAACCGCGCGGCGGCTCAGGAGACCGCCGAGGCCATTATCGCCGCCGGCTCTCAGGCTGTGGCGGTGCAGGCCGACGTGACCGACATGGCCGCGGTGGAAAGAATGTGCGAGGACACGCGCATCTGTCTGGGCGGGCTGGACGCTCTGGTCAACAACGCCGGCGTGGCCGACATCGTCCCCTTTGCCGACATCACTCCCCAGCGGTGGCGGCGGATGATGAGCGCCGACCTCGACGGCGTGTACAACTGCTGCAAGGCGGCTCTGCCCTATCTGACCGATGGCAGCTCCATCGTCAATGTATCCTCGGTGTGGGGACTGTACGGAGCCTCCTGCGAGGTGCATTATTCGGCGGCCAAGGCGGGCATAATCGGCCTGACCTCGGCGCTGGCCAAGGAGCTTGGCCCCTCGGGCATCCGGGTCAACTGCGTCGCTCCCGGAGTCATCGACACGGAGATGAACCGCTCCCTTGACGCCGACGCTCTGCGCGAGCTGGAGGAATACACTCCTCTGGGGCGCATGGGCACGCCCGAGGAGGTGGCGGCGGTCATCGCCTTCCTTCTCTCCGAGGGCGCTTCCTTCATCACCGGAGCCACCATCCCGGTCACCGGCGGCTTTACCGGCTGACAATCACATCAAAGCCTATCCACTGGTCGTCGAGATAATCGACGGCCAGTTTTATTGTTATCTTTTCCGGCGGGGCCGAGGCGGAAACCGACAGCGTTCCCTCCCGCCTGCCGTCCACCTTCACAAGGCCGTCGATGGGTTCGGCGTCGTCGGCGGGCACTGTCCGGCACTCGATTCCCTCCGAGGAGACTTCCGCTCCAAGCACACTGCTCAGGGCGAAATTCTCAAGGGAACGGTTCTCCACTGCCAGTCTGATATCCACCCGGCAGGAGCCGTCCTCCGATTCCTCCGCCGAGGTCTCCAGCACCTCCACAAGGTACACGCCGTCGTCGTACACCACCACCGGCTGCGGAGGACTTTCCGGCTGCGGAGGCGCTTCGGAGCAGCCGCACAGGCCGGTAATCGCCCCAAAGCAAAGCATGATGATTATTATTCGTCCGAAGGAATCACGGAATTTCAAGGTAATCACTCCCGAAGGTTTTTACCAATGTGTATTCCGGCGGGCACAGAAAAATCCCCGGAACGGTTCCGGGGATTTTCAAGGCAATGCCGCATAATTCTAAGCGCGATATTGCGCAGTCAGATTTTTGTGAAGTATGATGGAAAAGATGCAAGCAAGATCGTGCTTAAGTTCTAAAACGGAAATTGTGCGGTGTTGCCTCAATTCGTATCTCACTCCATCGGCGAGCGCTCGACCGCCTCCGCCGCAAGCTGGATATCCCGCTTGCCTGCCATGGATTCGTGTGACAGCCGGATGACCGGCAGCACCTCGCCCACAGTGTATTCCCGGCAATATTCCGTGTAAACCATGTTCTTCATGATGTACACAAAGCTGCCGGCGTGCTTTTCCCGCAGGGAATGCAGCGAGGCAAGGTCGGTGGATTCGCCGGGACAGACCGGCGTGCAGAATTCCTGCTTTGCGCCCATTCCCCGTATTTCCAGCACGGAAAGGGGCGTGCCGTTTCCGTCCACCCAATACTGATTATTGGTGATGTCCAGCATGACCCACTTGCCAAGTGCGCTGTCCCACACCTCGTTGACCACATGGCAGTCGGTGTCGTAGGGCGAATATGGCATTATCCACACCTTGCGGGAGTAGATGCCCAGCGCGAGACACATCTCGTTGAGAATCTGCGCCTTGGAGCGGCAGTTGATGCCCTGCTTCGGGTTGTCGAGGCTGTATTCCAGCAGGTCAAGAGCCTTCATTTCCACATGGTTGTCGTACCAGCTTTCGTGGGTCAGCCGGGAGGAATATTCGTCCATCAGCCGCATGGCTTTCTCAAACTCCGAGCCGTCCCCGGCGGTTTCGGCAAGACCGTACCTCTCCAGCAGAACGGGATAATCCTCGTGGTCAAAATCGTAGACGAAGGAGTAATCCTCTCCCGGGGCAAATTCAAGATTGTTGCGCAGGATGCCCGCTTCCATGACATATATTTCATCGATGTCCTGCAGGTAGCTTACAGAGCCGGTGAGATAATGGTACACATTCAACCCGAGGCTGGCAAGGAGCAGCACTCCCAGCACTATCGCCGCGGCGAGAGGCGCTTTTTTCTTCATTTTTTCCTCCTTTATTCCACTATCCAGTCCATGCCATCCTCCACACGATAGCCGTAGTAATCGGCCTCGTGGGGAGCGATGACCGTCGCTGTGCATTCGGTGAACGCGCCGGCTTCGATGTCCACTATGCCCTCGGGAATGGTTATTTCCTCAAGGGACTCGCAGTAAAGGAACACGCCGTAGGGCAGCTCGGCAACTCCGGCAGGGATTCTTACCTCGCTCAGTGCGCTGCAATAGGCAAAGCAGCTCCGGCCGATGGCGGTCACGCTGTCGGGCAGCTGAGCCGACCGCAGAGCGCCGCAGAATTCAAAGGCGCTTTCGCCAAGGGTCTGCGTACCCTCGGGAACCACGATCTCCTCAAGGCCTCTGCAGTAGGCAAAGGCTCTGTCGCCGATGGAAATCAGTCCCTCGGGCAGAGTCACCGAGGTCAGGTAGTCGCAGTACATAAAAGCTCTGGGCGCGATGCTCTCAATCGTGTCGGGCAGGACAAAGCTCGCCTTCGCCCTCTTTCTGGGATAATAGACCAGTACCTTTCCGTCGGCGGAGCAGAGGGCACCGTCCACCACACAGAAATCATCATTCTCCGGGGACAGTGTGACCGAGGCAATGGGCGCGCCGGAGAAGGCTCCGTCACCTATTTCGGAAAGGCCGGCACCCAGACGCACCGAGCTGAGCCTGACGCCGGCAAAGCACTCCGTGCCGAGAATCCGCAGGCTGTCGGGCAGGTTTATCTCCCCAAGGGCCTTGTCGAGGGCGAAGGCATAGTCGCCTATCTCCTCAAGACCCTCGGGCAGCTCCGCCCGGGTAAGGGCAAAGCAGTTGGAAAAGGCGTTGACATCGATTTTCTTCAGACTGCCGGGGAAGATCAGCTCCTCCACGGCGTCGCAGGCGAAAAAGGCGCTGTGTCCGATGGTCTCCAAGCCCTCGGGAAAAGATATTACCCTCAGACTGTAGGCATTGGCAAAGGCTCCGGCGCTGATGCTCCTCACACCCTCGGGTATGTCGTAATAACCGGCGTCCGAGGCGGCGGGATAGAGCAGAAGCTCGCTCCCGTCGGCGGTGAACAGCACGCCCTCCTCCAGCCGCAGGGCGGTGTTTTCCGGGGAAAGCTCGATGGTCACAAGATCACCCATGAAGCCGAAGGCACCGCTGGCCTCCTCAAGGCCGCTGCCGATGACCAGCGAGGTGCAATCGGCATAGGCAAGAGCCTCATATCCAAGGCTGACCACGCTGTCGGGGATCACCAGCCGGTCGACACCCACCGACTTGAGCGCCGCCTTGCCGATGTGGGTGGCTCCGCCCAGATCCAGCCGGGATATCTCGTAGCAGTTTTTAAAGGCGTTATCCCCCACGGTCACCGGGCCGCTGCCCAGCTCCACCGCCTTCAGATCGCAGAAGGCAAAGGCGCTGTTTCCAATGGACTCAAGGGAATCGGGGAAATCCACCGTTTCAAGGTTATAGCAGTCAATGAACGCGCTGTCTCCTACGGTTCGCATACCCTCAGGCAGAGCGACCGCGCGCAGGCCCCGGCAGCCCTCAAAGGCCTCAAAGCCGATGGAGACCGTCCGGCCCAGCTTGAGCTGGAACATTCCCGAGCAGCCGGCAAAGGCACGATCCTCTATCACAGCCGCGCCCTCTATGGTCACCCGCTCCAGGGAATAAATATCCCGGAAGGCGCCGTAGCCGATCTCGGTCACGGTGTAGGGAATGACCACCGTGGTCAGGTCGGAGTCCACAAAGGCCTCCTCGCCGATGCGCACCACGGGCAGCTCGTTGTACTCGGCAGGCACCGTTATTTCCGGGTAGTCGCCGGTGTATCTTGTTATCTGGTAGCCCTCGGCGTATTTTTCAAAGCGGAACCATTCGGTGATATCCTCCGTTTTCTCCTCTGTCAGCCAGGGCAGCACCTCGCAGCCCGACAGCAGAACCAGCGCCGCGGCGGCGAGAATCATCACTGCCCGGCGTACAAAGAACCTCAGCTTTTTCTGTCTTTTTTCCATTCTCTTCATCCTTCCCGTAAATCTGCTGCTGTTATTATAGCATAATTATAGCACACTTTTGAAGCAACAGTACAAAGGCAACACCGCACAATTCCCGTTTTAGAACTTAAGCACGATCTTGCTTGCATCTTTTCCGTCATACTTCACAAAAATGCTCGCCAATACAAAAAGTATTGGCTCCGCTTTTTGTGTCGTCTGACAAAAAATCTGACTGC
>JAZSQO010000015.1:0-17554 GCA_045538015.1 Acutalibacteraceae bacterium
GCTTGACCTTGTTGTTTCGCTTATCTCAATTCAATTGCTGTTCGGTTTTCAGGGCACTGCCCATATTCGCACCATTAGCTCAGTTGGTAGAGCACCTGACTCTTAATCAGGGTGTCCACGGTTCGAGCCCGTGATGGTGTACCACATCCGGATGATTAATTTCATCCGGGACATATGGCCCGTTGGTCAAGTGGCCTAAGACTCCGGCCTCTCACGCCGGCAACAGGGGTTCGAATCCCCTACGGGTCACCAAGAGATTTTATCTCAACAATGTATATTATGTGGTCATGTGCTGCATAATATAGTCGGTGTTGATGACGGTGAGGGTCCACCCGTTCCCATTCCGAACACGGTAGTTAAGCTCACTAGTGCCGAAAATACTTGGCTGGAGACGGCCTGGGAAGATAGGAAGACGCCGACACAATCTGCCTCCTTAGCTCAGTCGGTAGAGCATGCGGCTGTTAACCGCAGGGTCGTTGGTTCGAGTCCAACAGGTGGCGCCATAAAAACGCTTCATTGTCAGATAGGCAATGAAGCGTTTTTAGTTATATCCGTTCCTTTCAGAACGGGTGATATATCTTCGATATGATATCCCACTTCGTGCGATGATATATGCCTTCGGTATATGAATGGAACAGATATATCATTAGATCAACAGTTGCAGGGGCGATCTTGCGCTCAGTTGAAAAACGCGCAGGCCTATGATACAATAAAGAAAAGTTGCAGGTAATGTATCGAAAGGCGGTGACCTCACTGAACATTTCAATAATAGACAATGGAAACGAAATCCGCCGGATGTTTATTGAGAAATTCACATCGTTACAGCACAAATCAAATTCTCATCCCACCACTCATAAAAACCGCTACTTATGGGAACTGATGGATCACCGCGCAATTTCTTTTGCGGAGGCTCTTGAGCTTTTGAAATCAATGCCCGGCGAGGTGCTTTTTATGTCTGAAAGCGAAAGCAAGCCTGACTGTCAGGGTATCAGAGTTGACGGCACTGAACACAAGGGCCGTGTGGCGAAGATGAACGCGGCGGAGCTTGCTGAACTTATTGAATACGAATGGAACGAAGGGTGGAGGCTTTCCGCATTGGATATGTATTTTCCGGACGCAATTCTGCCCGATGACCTATATGTTTTTGACGCCGAGATGGAACGCTTACTTGTCTTTACGCACGAAACTGATTGCCGGGATATGGAGCTCGAACAGCCGATGAAAGCGGCGGAAAGCCGGTTCTGTATGATGTACGGCTTTTAATTATCCGAGAAATCCCATAAGAAGAGGAAAGGAAAAAGTTGCAATGAGCAGAAACAAATGGCTATTCCGAATATTCTTCACCCTCGCCTTTGCGGCTGCCGCCAACTGCTACATCTTCGCGGCGGAGAGCCCACTGCTTTGGATTCCGGCAGTTGTCTTATTTGCCGCGGTAAACATCTTCGCGGGCTTTACCGACCGGACGATTCCCGGAGTGCGGCTGAAGCTGCTCAGCCACGGAACGGAAACTCTGATAATCTTCCTCTCGTCCTGCGTGATATCCATAGCCGCGCAGATCGCTGTTCTGATTCGGCATCAGAACGACAGCCGCCTCTGTTTGCTGAGCATTCTTGTGTGCGTCATTGCCCACTTCCTGCTGTTCTGGAACGGCATTATTTCGGTGTACTGCACCTCGGTGCAGCTGGGCATCAAGCTGCGGGTCATTGGACTGCTGTGCGGCCTGATCCCCATCGCAAATATTATCGCCTTGGTCAGCATTCTCCGGGTCACCTCCCGGGAGGTGAGCTTTGAGACAGAGAAGATATACCTCAACCGGTCGAGACGAGATGATATGATCTGCGCCACAAAATACCCCATACTCCTTGTTCACGGCGTATTCTTCCGCGACCGAAAGCTGTTCAATTACTGGGGACGCATTCCCGCCCAGCTTCAGCTCAACGGCGCCCGAATCCACTATGGCAACCACCAGTCGGCCCGTGCGGTGCCGGACAGCGCTGAAGAGCTGGCTGAGCGGATAAAGAGCATTGTTGAGAAAACCGGCTGCGAAAAGCTGAATATCATTGCCCACTCCAAGGGCGGCCTCGACTGCCGCTATGCCATCGACAAACTGGGCTGCGGTCAGTTTGTCGCGTCGCTCACCACCGTAAGCTCGCCGCACCGTGGATGCGAGTTTGCCGATTATCTCCTTGATAAGATTCCGGAAAAGGTGCAGGAGAAGGTGGCCAAGGCTTACAACACCGCCGCCTTTGACCTCGGAGACGAGGAGCCGGATTTCATGGCCGCGGTCCGCGACCTTTCCGCCTCCGGCTGCAGGGCACTTTTTGAAGGCATGGAGCAGCCCGAGGGCATCTACTGCCAGAGTATCGGCTCGGTTATAAAGCATATGTCCTACGGCAAATTTCCCACCAATCTCGCCCACGGCCTTATCATGCGCTTTGAGGGAGCCAACGACGGCCTTGTGTCGGAGACCTCCTTTTCGTGGGGCGACAAGTACACACTACTCACCGTGGAGGGAGACAGAGGCATATCCCACGGTGACACCATCGACCTCAACCGGGAGAACATTCCCGGCTTTGACGTGCGCGAATTCTATGTCCAGTTGGTAAGCGATCTAAAAAAGAGAGGATTATAATAATGGAAAGAAGACTGCCAGTCAAAAGCGTTAACGAATATAAACGCCCCGCCGGCCTTTGGAAAATAGCCTCAGCGGCGCTGGCGGTGCTGTCCGTGGCGTCTATTTACGCGGCGCATTTCATTATGGCGCGTCTGTCACCGATATCTGTGGTTGCCGCAAGAAACTCGTGGATCGCGTGGCTGTTTATTCCCGTGCCGCTGGCCTCTGTCATTTTCTCCATTGTCAAGAAAAAGCGCGGGATGCGCTATAAGGGCAATTACACCGTGGGCATTATAATGGCTATACTGTTGGCGGTGTACGGCGCCCTCGGCGTTGGCATAACCACATTAGGCGGAGCGCTCTCCTTTGACAGCAGCCACGTGCTTGCCCTGGAGGAGGCGACCGGCGTTGACCTTCCCGACGAATATGTCGACCTGCTTACCATCAATTCCACAACCGGATGGCGCAGAACGGAAATGCTCCTTGATTCCGATGAGGCTGAGAAAATGCTTGCTGAGGTAAAGGACGACAACCGCTGGCTGAGCCCGATGCCCTCCGAGCTTACTGAGATTCTGACCGTCGCCGGACGGGAACTTTCGGACGGCAGCTTCGGTCTTGTGTACGTCACCGAAACCGGCCTTTTCAATGAGTTTCCCGCAGAGGCTGGGACATATCACTGCATACAGATATCCTTCGACCCGGCCGGAGGACGCATAGTTGCCCACGAATACACTGCCAGCCTCGACTGACAACAGAAACAAAAAAGCAGCGTTCCACCCTTTCGGGAAGAACGCTGCTGATTTTTTTATCAGGCCGCGTTTTTGCTGTGCTCGCCGGTGACCTCGCCGCCAGCCTCGGAGCTATCCTCGGCAGGTTCCTCGGCCTGCTTGCCTTCGGCAAAACCGTCGCCGGAGATGACCACGGACACGGTGCGGAGTATGATGCGCAGATCAAAGAGCGCCGACATATTGCGCACGTACTGGGCGTCAAGAGCCACCTTGTGCTCGTTGGAGAGATTATCTCTGCCGTTGACCTGAGCCCAGCCGGTGATTCCGGGACGAACCGAATAGACGTTGGCCGCCTCGCGCAGGGCGTGGATCTCACCGTTGCCCATCAGCAGAGGCCGAGGGCCGATAAGGCTCATGTCGCCTGGCAGTACATTGAAAAGCTGAGGCAGCTCATCAAGGCTGGTCTTGCGCAGAAATACGCCGATGCGTGTGATGTAGCTGTAGGCGTCCTCAAGGTCGCCGGTTTCGGTCTCGCTGGGAGCGTGGCAGTACATGGTGCGGAACTTGCAGATGCGGAAGAGCTTTCCGTCCATTCCCACCCGCTGCTGGCGGAACAGCGCCGGGCCGGGACTGTCCAGCCGTATGGCCGCGGCAATAATCAGCATAGGCAGGGCGAGAACGGTGATGGCCAGAAGGGAAAGCACGATATCAAAGAAGCGCTTTACAAAGCGGTAAGCCAGACTGCCCGACCGGGTACGCCGACCCGCCGAATACGCCGCCGGAGCGACCTCGCGGCAATTGGTCATCACATTCACCTCCCTGAAACTTCGCAGTATAGTAACACCCGAATAATAATTCCTTGATATTATATCCATGCCAGGGAGGCAAGTCAATGAAGATTACTGAATTGTAATTTAATCGTCGTAATGCACGATAATTGCCTGACAGTGCGAATAATTATAATCAGAAAAACACGCAGTCGCCGATGGTTCCCTGCAGCTCCTCGGTCAGCTCGTAGCTGTCGCCGTTGTATATGATGAGCACCGTAGGCTCCGGTGTGCCGGAGATGCCCAGAGTCTGCAGCTCGCCGCCGATGCCGAACCGGCGGGCAAACATGGAGGCGTCGGCCTCGGAGGAGAATTTTCTCAGACCCTCGGAATCCTCAAGCTCCGGAACGGGAGCTTCCTCTTCCGGCTCCTCGTAGTAGTCGCCCTCGTCGATCATGTACTCTTCCCCCATATACTCGGTGTGGAATATCTGGGTACCGTCGGAGGCGGGAGCGTATTCAGAGTAGAGCAGTCCCTGAGTTTCCGGGTCGGCTATGCCGGTGTCGGCCATGCCGGAAATAAGCTGGAACTGGGAAACGGCCATCTGCAGGAAGATGCCGTAGTAGCCGTCCACATTGCCAGAATAATAGCCAAGGTCGGTAAGGCGCTGCTGCAGGTCGGTGACCGCCTGACCGGAGGTACCGAACTCCAGCTCAACATAGAGCGCGCTGAAATCCTCGGTGGTTGAGCTCAGCAGCTGCTCAATGGGAGTGGGCGGCACGGTAGTGGTGGTCTCCACGGTGGTGGATATCTCGTCCGCCGGCGTGGATGTGGTCACAGCGGAGGTGCTCTCCGTCTGACCCGTGCCGGTGCCCGAGGTGGTGGGAGCGGTGGTTACCGCCGTTGTGGTGGTCGTGGGCGGCGCGGTAGTGGTCGTAGTGGCTGTGGTGGCGGTCGTGGTGGTCATCTTCGGCGCGTCGGAGGCAAAGAGCTTTTCCTTTGTGGCCTCGCCGAGAATACCGTCGGCGGTCAGACCAACCGCCTTCTGGAAAGCCTTGAGAGCCTCGGTGGTCTTTTTGCCGAAATAGCCGGTGGCCTTGGCGCCCATGTAGCCCAGCTCACGCTGACGCCCCTGAGCGGCGGTGACCTCCTTGCCGCTCATGCCCTGCTCAAGGGCGGGCTTGGTGGTCGCGGTGGTGGGCTTGGTGGTGGTCGTTTTGGCGGTGGTGGTGAATTTGGGCGCGTCGGCGGCAAAAAGCTTTGCCTTGGTGCCCGGGCCGACGATGCCGTCAGGCGTGAGGCCGACCGCCTGCTGGAATTTTTTAACTGCCTCCTCGGTCTTATTTCCGTAGTAGCCGGTGGCCTTGGCGCCCATGTAGCCCAGCTCACGCAGACGCTGCTGTACGGCGGTGACCTCGTCGCCCCTCATGCCCGGCTTGAGCGACTGGGAGGCGGCAGTGGTGGCCTGAGTGCCGGCGGCTGTGGTCGCCGTGGTGGGCTTTGCCTTGCCTATAAGCGCGCCCGACTTACCAAAATCGTAGGTCACGCCGTCCACGGTGAATATACCGGTGACAAATTCTCCATTATAATAATAGTACTGGCTGCCGTTGAAGGTCTCCCAGCCGGTGGTGGGATATGTAACGCCCTGAACCTTGAACCACTTGACCCAGGGATTCCACGAACGGCTGTCCATGGTGGAATAGACCACGTTGACCCGGGAATTTCGGGCGTCCACGGCCATGTTGGTGCCGGTGGAATCCTTGCCCACATAAACGCCCGCGTGGCCGTCGCACCAGAGGCCGAGACCGTGGACATTGGGCATGGTGTTCATGTAGCCCGAGGCCTGAGAGGCGTCGAGCAGAGCCTTCGCGCCGCCGCCTCCGTTTATGTAGGAGCGGATGAGGCCGGAGCAGTCCACCGCGCCCACCTCTTCGCTGCCAAAAACATATTTCCAGCCCTCGTTATAGGCTCTCAGCGCCCATTCGGCCATGCCGACGCCGGTTTTTGAAGCAGCCGACGCATTGAAGCCCGCCGAGGGAAGAAGGATAAACAAACACAGAAAAACGGCGATTACACGCCGGGGAAAACCTCGCATGGTATGCCTCCAGAGATAAATTCACTGCGGCAAAAAACCGCAGTATAATTATACACCACCGGCCACGGCCGGAGCAACAGAAAACCGGATAATTAACAGAATCTTTGAATTATCCGCCGCAAAGACGCAATCAGAGGGAGAAAGATATGCAAACATGGAAAGACACGGGATATTTCCCGCCCGCCGCGCCCGAAGCTGTGGGAATAACCTCGGCTTCGCTGCTGAATTTTCTCGACACGGTCAGGCAGCGGGAGCTGAACCTGCACAGTTTCATGCTCATCCGCCACGGCAAAGCCGCAGCCGCCATGTGGTGGAGGCCATACAGTCCTTCCCAGCCCCACCAGCTTTATTCCTTCAGCAAGAGCATTGTATCCGCGGCGGCGGCCATCGCCCGGGAGGAGGGAAGGCTGTCCTTTGAGGATCGCGTGGCGGGCTTCTTTCCCCGGCTTATCGACCCGGATGCCGACGAGCGGATATTCTCCGTGACCGTGGAGCATCTGCTCACCATGACCTCCGGCGCCGTTGCCCCGAACGAGGTGACCATGCGCGGTCAGGCCGACTGGGTGGAGTGGTTCCTAAATACGCCCCTGAGCTTTGAGCCGGGCACCCGCTTTGCCTACAACAGCCTGAACACCTATATGCTGGCCGCTGTTCTGCGCAGAGTGACGGGAGAGGGGCTGGTGGATTACCTCATGCCCCGGCTCTTTGAGCCTCTTGGAATAGAGCGTCCGGTGTGGGACACCTGTCCGCTGGGCATAGAATGCGGCGGCTGGGGACTGTACCTTACCACCGAGGACATGGCGAAATTCTGCCAGCTCTGCCTTGACGACGGAATGTGGGAGGGCAGACGGCTTCTGCCCGAGGGCTGGGCGGCAAGGGCGGGCAGCCCGCTGGCGGACACTGCCGCCGACGCCAAGCTCAACGACTCGCCCCACCGCACCGGCGGATACGGCTATCAGTTCTGGCGAAACGGCGACGGCGGCTCATGGCGGGCGGACGGAATGTTCGGCCAGTATGGCCTCATCATGCCGGAGAAGGATATGGTGGTGGTCATCACCGGCGGCCACGCCTGCCAGATGGAGATATTGGACGCCTTTTACGACACGGTGCTTCCCTACATCGACCTCATTCCCGAGGGCAGTGCTCCCGGAACCGACTGGGACGAGCTGCTGGGTATCGCCGGAGAGCTGTGCTGTCCCCGACCTGAGCAGCGGCTCAGAAGCCTCGAGCAGGAGAAAAGACTGGAGGGCGTCACATTTGATTTTTCCATGAACAGCCACAGTCTCCTGCCGCTGTCCCTGCGCTATCTGCACCGGGTGAAAAATCTCGGCGTGTCCTCTCTGCGGCTTGAATTCGGGGAGGAGCAGGCGGTTCTGTACTGGTCGGAGGGAGGAAGGGAACAGAGGGTGCCCTTCCGCACCGACGGCGAATACTGCGAAGGACTGCTGAACTGCGCTCATCGGGAATACCCGGTGGTGACCATTGCCGGCTGGACGGGGCCGGACACACTGACTATAGATGTGCGTCCCATCCGCACCGCCCACATGAACCGGGTGATGCTGCGCTTTGAGGGAGAGAGGGTGATCTGTGATTTCGAGGAAGACCCCACCGTTGAAAAGATGCTGAAGATGCTCTTTGACCTTTCTCCCCACGCCCGGCCGGTGGCGGACCGCATGGCCCGGCTGGCCGTCCGGGTAAGGCGGCCGCTGGTGGGAACAGCAAGGGCAACACCGCACAATTCCCGTTTTAGAACTTAAGCACGATCTTGCTTGCATCTTTTCCGTCATACTTCACAAAAATGCTCGCCCATTTGAAGCGCTTGCGATTCAAATGTTTACATCAAAGTATTGGCTCCGCTTTTTGTATTGTCTGACAAAAAATCTGACTGCGCAATATCGCACTTAGAATTATGCGGTATTGCCCAAGAAGATAGGCAGAAAAAAAGGACACGCTCCCACAAGAGCCGTGTCCTTTTTGCTTTTCGCCTACGCTGCCGTGACAGTGGTCAGCGAGGTGACATTATAATTGAATGGCACGGAAACCGCCTGACCGTCCACGGTGCCGGTGATGACGCCGCTGCTTTTCTGCATGGAGGTTATTTCCTGCAGGGCGCGGTCGGCCATGTCCATGTACAACGTGCCGGTCAGAGGGGAAACGGTGCTGTAGCTCAGTATCAGCCCCTCGTCGGTGTTCACGGAGAAGGGCTGCTGCTCGGGGCCGGAAATGGTGATGCCGAACTTGCCCCGCTCAAGGGAGGCCACACGGTAGGTGTTGACCAGCCCGTACTGCTCCATACTCCATGCCGTTCCGCCCGCGAAGGAGGCGGGAATGGGGTAGAAGAAGGATTGAGCCACACCCAGCAGATTTTCCTCCTCCAGCAGGAAGGCAGAGCCGGGATGATCGGCGATCAGCCGATCCACTCCGCTCAGGCCGGTGACCGACCCGTCCGCTCCGATGTCCACCACAAAGCTCAGCCCGATGATGTCGTAATAAGGCTCGGTGCTGGCGCTGAGATAATCCCGGGTGGCAGTGTCCAGCAGGACGGTGGTGGTGCCGGAGACAGTGTCGGCAATGTAGATGTTGTCAAAGGATACGACGCACTCAAAGCCGCCATTCCTGGGCGTGATGTTCAGCCCGTAGGTGTACCGGCTGGCGGTGGATTCGGAATAATAGACCGCGCCTGCCTCGGTGAGGTACTCGGTCTGGGTGGTGGAGGTGTTGACCATGCTGTATCGCCCGGCGCGGAACACCGGCGCGTCGTAGCTGCCTTCAATGGCAGAGGAGGCCTGCTGGCTGCCGCTGCCGGAACCGGTGGTGACCGGAGTCTGCCCGCTGGTGGCGTAGGTCTCGCCGGTGACCCAGTCGATGTCGTCGTCTCCGCAGCCTGCCGCGC
Organism: Acutalibacteraceae bacterium; assembly: GCA_045538015.1. Taxonomy (GTDB): domain Bacteria; phylum Bacillota; class Clostridia; order Oscillospirales; family Acutalibacteraceae; genus SIG598. Next base: position 9,098 of record JAZSQO010000015.1, read on the forward strand.
ACAGAGCGAACAGCGTCAGCAGAGCGGCGAGAAAAACACTAAGACTTCTTTTCATCGGTTTTGGGAGCTCCCTTCATGGTCAGGCTGATGCGTCCCTTGGCCACATCCACCGACAGCACCCATACCTTGACGATGTCGCCCACCTTGAGCTTTTCGGAAGGATGCTTCACGCGGGGGCCGTTGGATATCTGGGAGATGTGTACAAGGCCGTCCTGATGAACGCCGATGTCCACAAAAGCGCCGAAGTCGATAACATTGCGCACGGTGCCGTCCAGCTCCATGCCGGGAGTGAGATCCTTTATGTCCATAACCTCACTGCGAAGCAGAGGCTTGGGCAGCTCGTCTCGGGGATCGCGGCCCGGACGCAGAAGCTCGGTAACGATGTCGTCGAGGGTGGGTACGCCGATTCCCAGAGAGTCGGCGATGGTCTGCTCGCCCATTCCGGCTACACGGTCGCGCAGCTCGGAGATGGCTCCGGTGCTCACATCGGCAAGGGTAAAGCCGCACAGCTTGAGCAGCTCGGTGGCCGCGGCGTAGCTTTCCGGATGAACGGCGGTGTTATCAAGCACATTCTTGCTTTCGGATACCCGGAGGAAGCCGGCGCACTGCTCGAAGGCCTTGGGACCCAGCTTGGGAACCTTGAGCAGCTCCTTTCGGCTGGAGAAGGCTCCGTTCTCCTCGCGGTAGGTAACGATATTCTTGCTCACAGTGGCGCTGACGCCGGCCACATGGGAGAGCAGAGAGGGAGAGGCTGTGTTGAGGTCAACGCCCACGGAGTTGACGCAGGCTTCCACAACGCCGCCCAGAGCCTCGTCCATGCGCTTGGGAGGCATATCGTGCTGGTACTGTCCCACGCCGATGGCCTTGGGGTCGATCTTGACCAGCTCGGCCAGAGGATCCTGAAGGCGTCGGGCGATGGACACGGCGCTGCGCAGACTGACATCATACTCGGGGAATTCGGCGGCAGCCAGCTTGCTGGCCGAATAGACCGAAGCGCCGGCCTCGCTGACCACCATATAATTCACGCCGGGGAAATCGTGGAGCAGCTCGGAAACGAAGATCTCGGTCTCCTTGCTGGCGGTGCCGTTGCCGATGGAAATGATCTCGGCGCCGTGCTTGCGGATGAGGCCGGAAACTACCCGCCGTGCCTCGGCCTGCTTGTTCGCGCCGTGGGTGGGATAGATCACGCCGGTGTCCAGCACTCGGCCGGTGGCGTCCACAACGGCTACCTTGCAGCCGGTGCGGTAGCCCGGGTCAAGACCGATGACCGTCTTGCCCTTGACGGGAGGCTGCATGAGCAGCTGGCGCAGATTCTGGGCAAAGACCTTGATGGCCGCCTCGGAATGGGTGGCGGTCAGGTCGCTGCGCAGCTCGTTTTCGATGGAGGGGAAGATGAGGCGGGTGTATGCGTCCTCGGCGGCCTCCATCACCGTGTCGGTGCAGGGAGAGCCGGGCTTGACGCACACGGAGTGGATGATCCTCATGCCCTTGTCCCGCTCAAAGTCGATGGATACCTTGAGGAAGCCCTCCCGCTCGCCGCGGTTGATGGCCAGCACGCGGTGGCCGGCGATGCGGTTGAGGGGCTCGGAGAAATCATAGTAAAGGCGATATACCGAATCGGTTTCCTCGTCGGCGGCCTTGGAGCGCAGCTTGCCGTTGGCGTAGGCCACATAGCGCAGGCGCTTGCGGATGCCGGCGTCGTCGGAGATCATCTCGGCGATGATGTCCATGGCTCCCTGAAGAGCGTCCTGAGCGGTCTCCACGCCCTTTTCGGCGTCGATGTAGCCCTCGGCCATGTCGATGGGCCAGGCGCTGTCCGGCTCCTGAGCAAAGATGGCCAGAGCCAGCGGCTCCAGTCCCTTTTCACGGGCCACAGAGGCGCGGGTCTTGCGCTTGGGCTTGTAGGGGCGGTACACGTCCTCGATCTCGGCCAGAGTGGCGGCGGCGTTGAGGGCGGCGTTGAGCTCCTCGGTCATAACACCGAGATTCTCAATGGAGGAGCGAACCTCCTCCCGGCGCTTCTCAAGATTCTGCAGGTACTCGTATCGCTCGGACACCTCGCGGATGGTCTGGTCGTTCTGAGTGCCGTGCATCTCCTTGCGGTAACGGGCGATAAAGGGGATGGTGTTGCCCTCGTCCAGCAGGGAGAGGATGTTCTTGATATATTCCTCCTTAACGGAGAATTCCTTGGAAATGGCAGAGACAAAATCCATGGTCGGGGGATATTCCTTTCAAATTAGAATCAGTGCAGCAGTCCGGTGAGCAGCAGGCAAAGGCCGTACACCACCGGCTGGTGTATAACGTAGATGGCAAGGGAACGCCGGCCGATAAAGGTCAGCGGCGGGCAGTAGTCTTTGCACAGCCATTCGGGCAGCTCTCTGTCCAGCAGACGGCCAACAAAGCAGCCACACAGAAACAAAAAGAGCCACGGGAGCAGCGGATAAAAATCCACCGAGCTGAAGCCCCGGTCAACAAAGCCGAAGGCGTACATCAGCCCGCCCTGAGTCAGAGCCTCGGGCACAGGCAGCTCAAAAAGTCCCTTGATGCCAAAGATGCCCATGGGTACCCAGTAGGTGCAGATATACAGCGCCAGACAGATCACCGCGCCGGGAATCCAGTGGAGCTTTTCGATGAATTTTCCGACCACGCCGTACACCATCATGCACACCGCCAGCAGGTGCAGCACTCCGAAGAAGATGCCGCCGCCGGGGAAGAAGAAGGCGGTCACAAGGGACACCACCGACGCGATCATAAGCAGCTTTGCGCCGTGAAGGGCGGGGTTGCGGCTGAAGCGGATGGTCAGACCGGCCACGAACACAAAGGTGCAGCCGATTATCATCTGGGAAAAAGGCTGGGCGCGGAATTGCTCGCGCGCCCAGTCCTTTCCAAACATAAATCCAAGGTCAAACAGGGTGTGATAATAGATCATGTAAATGACCATCACACCACGGAGGGTGTCAAGCAGCTGAATGCGCCGCCTGACAGCCGTCCCGGTTTGTGTTTTGTTATTCATCCGAGCATACCGAATACGCCGGAGCCGCCGTAGCCGTCGTCCTCATCGTCGTCAGCCTGAGTGGGATTGGTGCGGCCGGTCTCGGGACGGGTGGTGCCGGTGACATTGGCCGGAGCGGTGGTGCCGCCGAAGTACTCATACATCTGCACATACAGATCGTAGTTGTAAACGAAGCTGGAGGGATCGAAAACGGTGGTGCTGGAGGTGGTGTCGGAAGTGGTGGTAGTAGTGGTTTCGGTGGTAGTGGTGGTCTCGGTGGCGACCTCGTCGATGTCCACATCATACAGAGTGGGATAATCGCCGTCGATGTCGGTGTACTTGTCGGCCTTCATGCCGCCCAGCTGGGTGACCTTGTAGCCGCGATCCTTCAGACCGGCGATGATGCCGTCGTTGCCCACCATGTGAGCGGCACCGACAACGTAGAACACATTGTCGCCTCTGTCGAGCATATCGGCAGCCTTGTCGATCATGCCCAGGTTGCGGTCGATGAGCATGGCGGTGTAGTACTCCTCAAGGAGACCCTGATAATACTCGATGTCCTCGGCAGAGTAGCCGGTGTAATCGGGAGCGGTGTTGACCAGATACTCGGGATTGCCCTCGCACCAGCCCTCGAACATCTCGCGCAGGCTGTCGCCCTGCTCGGCAACGGGAGCGGAAACATAGCCCCACAGCTGCCACTCCATCAGCTCGTCGGAGAAGCCGAAGAGCATATCGTTCTGGAACTCAACAGACTCAAGCTCGATGATGGGCTTCTGCTGAGCGGTGGCAATGTCGAGGAAGTGGTAGTCGATACCAAGGTTGGAGTCGATGTTGGCAGCCTCGTAGATGACCATCTCAAGGGCGGACATCCACATGGCGGGCTTGCACATATCGAGAACCTGAGGAGTGTAGCCAAGCTCGGTCAGCTGCTGGGAGGGATTTTCCTCCATGAACTTGACCATAGCATCATACAGCTCGGGATCAATGTGGTCGGAAATCTTGGAGCCGTCGGTGTACATGAGCGTGGAGGACATGTTCATCTGAGCCATGAAGTCGCTTTCAAAGGCCAGAATGTCGCACTCAACAGCCAGAGCGTCGCTCTCGAAGTAAGCGTCCATCAGCAGGTCGGGCAGACGGTAGGTGTCGGGATCGGCGCAGTGAATGGAGCCGAGGAGATAAACCTTGCCGCCGTTCTTGCCTTCCGCAACCCAGAACAGAGGATCGATGTCAGACTGGGTGGAGGGCAGGTCGTTCTCGGTGAAGAAGTGAACCTCGTCGTAGATGTCCTCGTCGGCAACAGGGTCACCCTCGTAGGTGTTGGCCTGCATATTGCCGAACATTTCCATCATTTCGCCCATCTGGTCGAAACCTTCAAGGCTGCAGCCCGCGCCGGTCAGGCAGACCGAAACGATCATAATCATTGCCATCGCGGCTGCCAGAATTTTCTTGCTCAGTTTCATCGTTTTTTCTCCTTTTTTTATTTATGTTATGCCAATTGGATCACGGAGTATAGAAGCCTCTTGCCACATCCTTCAGCAGCGCCGGTTCCACCGGAGCGTCATCAAGGAACAGATCGGGGCATACTATCAGCAGCTCGGTGGTTATGCGGGCCATTCTGGCGCAGTCGCACACAAAGCAGTGCGCGTCGCCCAGCTGGCCTTCCTTTGCCGCGCCCAGCTGAAGAAAGGGCCCGGTCATCTTGCTGTAATTGACCGAAACATCGGGCACGGGTGCCCGGTGAGGCTGCATGGCGCCGATGAACATGGTGCCGTCGCCCATGGTAAGCATACAGGCGTACTGTTCCCCGAGGCGGTTCTCTATGCCGCACCATTCCTCCACGCCGTGAAGAAAGGTGTTCTTGCTCAGGCCGCAGCCGATGAACAGCACCTTTGCCTTGCGGTCAAGGAGCTTGCCCATGCAGCCGCTCCGGCCGCAGGGCGTGGTCATAAGGTGTTCACCCTCGGCAAAATCCGCCGCCTCACGGCCATAGACAGCCAGCGAGTGAGTGGGGTGGATGGTGCGCAGAGCGCCCGGCTTTTTCATAAGCAGTGTGCCCAGAATGCCGGTGCAGCTGGGAGTGGAGGCCGGGTCAAAAACGGGATTGTCGGCGTTGACCGTTGCCCAGGAATGGGTGGGCATGACCAGAAGTCCCTCGGACATATAGTCGCACAGCACGTCCACAACGGTCTGTGCTCCGCCTCTGACCTCGCCCATGGCTTTGAAAGAGGAGTGGACAAGCAGTGTGCCGTCGCGCGGGATATCCATTTTTTTGAGCTGGGACAGCAGCTGTCTCGCGGTGTACATACGTCAGAAAGCCTCCGGGGATATTAATGCTCTTATACTAAGTATAGTTTACTACAAAAGCGCGGTTATTTCAATAGGCCGGTAGATGAATATTACATTCCTGGTAGATGAATATTACATTCCTGGAAATTTGTGACCGATCGGGTCGTACCTGCATACTATGTAGAGAAACTTGAGGAAGGAGGCAAAACGCTATGTGCCTTTTCGGTGGTAATTCCTGCGGCAATTCCTGCACCTGGGTTCTGATCCTCGTGATCGTGTTCCTGCTCAGCCAGAACTGCGGCAATGACTGCGACTACGAGAACCGCGGCAACGGCTGCGGCAACTACAACGGCTGCAACTGCGGCTGCTAACAGACCATAAGCAATGGCGGTGTTGCCAATAGCTGTCTCCGGCTATTGCAACACCGCCATTTGCGTTGGTTGTGATGAATAATTGTCATATGATTATATCCTTCGGATCGGTGGAGGCGCAGAATATCTGCAGGGCGTCGTGGAGGCACTTTACCTCAAAGGTGCCGTCAGTGGTGGCCTTTTCGCCGTCCAGAGACCAGTCCACCGGATGATCGCTGCTCACGGTGATGGACGAGGCACTGGTGAAGGTTATCATCTCGCAGTCGTACTGCTTGCGGGTGAGGGCGTTGGTTATCTGCAGCAGGTCGTTGAGATTCTTGGGATGCTTTATCAGCATGACCTCGAACTGACCGTCGTTCATGTCAACCAGCAGCGGGTCGATGGTCAGCACGCCGCCCAGAGAGGTGGAGTTGCTGATGGCACCGAAAATATAATCATCCTCAAACACATTTCCGTTCAGCTCAAAGCGCAGACGCTCCGAGCGGATGGACCACACATCCACCACGCCGGACAGTACATAGGCAAGGTGCCCCACGGCGTTCTTGAAGCTCTGGGGAGTGGAATAGGAGGTTCGGGAGAAGGCGCCGAAGGAGGCCACATAGGAAAAATTCCGCTCTCCGAACTGGCCGATATCCAGCATACGGGTGCGGCCGGAGCAGATCAGCTTGGCGGCGGTGTCGATGTCGGCGGGCAGCTTCAGGCTGGCGGCAAAATCGTTGGTGCTGCCGGTGGGAATATATCCGATAGGAACGGAGAGGCCGGCCCGCAGGGTGCCGTTGACCGTCTCGTTGAAGGTGCCGTCACCGCCCACGCAGGCGATAACTTCAAAATGGTGGCCGTGCCGGCAGGCAAAATCCGAAGCCGCCATCTGACGGTCGGTCATCATAACGGTACAAAGATAGTCTCCCGTCTGGAGAATACTGATGATCTCGCCGAGCCTTTTAAGGCCCTGACGGGTGCCGGAATTTGGATTCACAATCAGCAGCATTCGTTTCGGCATGAATGGTTCAGCTCCTTTCGCCGCACGATGAATGGATTTATTTTATCAGATTCTACTGCCGGTTTGTTAATTTATTATTAAGAAAGTCTTATTTGCTGCGCTCATATGCCCTCGGAAACATCTTTTCAGGTTGACAAAAGTCGAGTGATGGCCTTATACTTAATATTGGAAAAATGCAGTTTTATGTAAGGAGATTTAACATTATGGCATATTGTCCGTCCTGTGGCTGCAAAACCGCCGAAGCGGCCAGATTCTGTCCCATGTGCGGCGTGGTTATTTATCAGGAGGCGGTCAGCGCCCGCGCTGTTCCCGAGGAGGGAGCGCCTCGCCGGGCCGAGGTGCCTCAGCCCAACGACCGTCTGGTGGAAGGCTACGCCACGCGGAGCAGCTGCGGCCTCACCACCTCCAAAGCCATGCGCGTGCTGGCTGTGCTCTTTGCTATCCTGCTGGGAACGGCGGGAACGGTAGGCGGCGTTATGATGCTGGTCAATGGCCAGATCATCGGCGGCGTGCTGTCCATCGCCGGAGGCATAGTCGGCGCTCTGTTGGTCTACTTCCTGATGCACATCGGCATGGTGGCCTTTGAAAACCTTTCCCTCATCGCCAGAGGCATGGAGACCCAGCACCGCATCACCGCCGCTCAGCTGGAGCTTATCAGCCGCATGGAGCTTCTGCAGAATGAAAGCCTGCGCCTGAACCGTCAGACGGTGGAGCTGCTCAAGGTCATTGACGGCGACCGCTTTGACGCGGCCAAGCAGACCGAGCGCCAGACCGAGCTGCTGGACAAGCTGACCGAGCAGCAGGCCGAGCAGGCGAGAAGGCTGGCCGAGCTCAAGGCGGGCAGCGACGCCGCCATGAAGGTGGTCGAGCCGGCGATTCAGGATGTCCGTTCCTGGAAGACTGAGTCCCATCGCTTTATCCACGCCGTGGCGCTGGCCATATCTCAGCTTCCCGACCGTCTGCGTGACGCCATAGTCGGAGATAAGGCCGCTGAGCCGTCTGAGGATACAAACGCCGAGCAGGCACAGACCGCCGGGGAAGAGGAAGAATGATCCCCGGCATACACAACACTTGAATATCACACAGAGGTGAATGAATATGCAATGTCCCGCCTGCGGTAACATATGGAAAGAGGGCTACACCCACTGCGCCTACTGCGGCACCGCGCTCAGACCCATACTGCGCACCGACCGAGAACCGGAGCAGAAGACCACTCGCCGGTGTACCGGCTGCAGCCGCTCTCTGCCTCATTATTATCGTTTCTGCGATTTCTGCGGAACCCCGGTGCCCGAGGAGCAGAAAAACAAATTCAACTGGGCGGCGGTCAGCGCCAGCGCGCCGACGGCAAGATCCGAGCGGCCGGCTCAGGAGCGAACGGCTCAAGAGCCGAAGAAAGCTGAGGAGCCGAAGGTCATCGCCGCTCCCGTGGCGGAACCGGAGCCGGAAAAGGCCGAGGAGATCCGCGAGGAGCCTTGCAGGCCGGAACGTCCGGAGATAGTCCTGCTCCCGGAAGAGCCTGAGGAGACCATCGCCGCCGAAGAGGAAGCCGAGGAGGTCAGCCAGCCCGCGGAAGTGCCCGAGATCGAGTATGCCGAGGAAGCTGCTGAGGACGAGGAAGCATACTCCGAGGAAGAAGCCTACTCCGAAGACGACGAAGGCTACTCCGAGGATGACGAAGATTATTCCGAGGATGACGAAGACTACTCCGAGGACGGCGAAGATTATTCCGAGGATGACGAAGACTATTCCGAGGACGACGAAGATTACTCCGAGGATGACGAAGACTACTCTGAGGATGACGAAGACTA
>JAZSQO010000110.1:0-2803 GCA_045538015.1 Acutalibacteraceae bacterium
CCCCCCTCTTAAGCCTTACAAGCAGAGATTATACCACAACACCTGCTCCTTGTATAGATATATAATCGAATATATTGTGGTTAGCAGCGAACATTTTCAGTTTTCCTTTCATGCAAAAAAGACCCCTGTGCAGGGTTTCCCTCTGCACAGGAGTCTTTTTATCTGTTTATCCGTTTTCCGGAGCGGTTTTGCTTAATACATGCCGCCCATGTCGGGAGCCGCCGGGGCGGGCGCGGGGTTCTTCTCCGGCAGGTCGGTCACGAGGGACTCGGTGGTCAGCACCATGGAGGCCACGGAAGCGGCATTCTCCAGCGCGCTGCGGCAGACCTTGGTCGGATCCACAATGCCCATAGCGATCATGTCGCCATACTTCTCCTTGGCCGCATCGAAGCCGTAGTTGGCCTTCTTGCTGCTCTTGACGTTGTTGAGGATGACAGCGCCTTCCAGACCGGCGTTGGCCGCGATCTGACGGATGGGGGCTTCCAGCGCGCGCGCCACGATCTGCGCACCCGTTCTCTCGTCGCCGCTCAGCTCGGCAGCAATCTTGTCCGCAGCTCTGGAGGCCACGACATAAGCGGTGCCGCCGCCGGCCACGATGCCTTCCTCGACAGCAGCGCGGGTAGCGTTGAGCGCGTCCTCAATGCGCAGCTTCTTCTCGCGCATCTCAGCCTCGGTCGCAGCACCGACCTTGATGACGGCAACGCCGCCGGCCAGCTTGGCAAGACGCTCGTTGAGCTTCTCGCGGTCATAGTCGGAAGTGGTGGTCTCGATCTGGCTCTTGACCTGATGCACACGGTCAGCGATCGCCTGCGCGGTGCCGGCGCCGTCGACAATGATGGTGTTCTCCTTGTTCACCTTGACCTGGCGGGCACGGCCGAGAACGCTCACGTCGGCGTCCTTGAGCTCCATGCCGAGGTCGCTGGAGACGACCTGCGCACCGGTGATCACGGCGATGTCCTGCAGCATTTCCTTGCGGCGGTCGCCGAAGCCGGGGGCCTTGACGCAGACGCAGGTGAAGGTGCCGCGCAGCTTGTTGAGGATGATGGTGGCAAGAGCCTCGCCCTCGACGTCCTCTGCGATGATAACCAGCTTGCGGCCGGCCTGCACGATGCCCTCGAGCAGCGGCAGGATATCCTGGATGTTGGAGATCTTCTTATCGGTAACGAGGATCATGGCGTCGTCAATGACGGCCTCCATCTTCTCGCTGTCGGTGACCATGTAGGGAGTGATATAGCCACGGTCGAACTGCATGCCCTCGACGACCTCGCTGTAGGTCTCGGCGGTCTTGGAATCCTCAACGGTAATCACGCCGTTCTGGGAAACCTTCTCCATCGCCTCGGCCAGCAGAGCGCCGATCACTTCGTCGCCGGAGGAAATGGCGCCGACGCGGGTGATGTCCTGCGTGCCGGAAACGGGCTGGCTGATGCCGCGGATGGCTTCCAGCGCAGCGTTGGCAGCCTTCTGGATGCCGCGCTTCATGATCATGGGGTTGGCGCCGGCCGCGACGTTCTTCAGACCCTCAGCGATCATGTTCTGCGCGAGCAGCGTGGCAGAGGTGGTGCCGTCACCGGCGATGTCGTTGGTCTTGGTGGAGACTTCCTTGATGAGACGGGCGCCCATGTTCTCAAAGGGATCGTCCAGCTCGATTTCCTTGGCGATGGTCACACCGTCGTTGGTGATGAGGGGGGAGCCGAACTTCTTGTCCAGAACGACGTTGCGGCCCTTGGGTCCGAGGGTGATCTTCACGGTATCGGCAAGCTGGTTGACGCCGCGCTCAAGCGCTCTGCGTGCATCCTCGCCGTAAATAATCTGCTTTGCCATGTTATTTTACCTCCAAATAATTTCAGTTTCCCGCTTGGGAAGCTCAGTCCACGATCGCCAGAATGTCGCTCTGACGCACAATATTGTATTCCTCGCCGTCGATTTTCACGGTGGTGCCGGCGTACTTACCGGTGATGACCTTATCTCCGGCCTTGACTTCCATCTTCACTTCATTGCCATCCACGATGCCGCCGGGGCCGGCGACGATCACGGTGTAGATCTCCGGCTTTTCCTGCGCGGCAGAGGACAGAATAATTCCGCTCTTGGTCTTCTCCTCGGCTTCAAACTGCTTGAGCACCACGCGGTCTGCCAAAGGCTTCAGTGTCATAAATGTATTCCTCCTAAATTAGTATAAACATTCAAACCGTTAGCACTCTTTTGCCTTGAGTGCTAACGACTATATGATAAACTAAGTATACCCATTCTGCAAGGCGGAAATATGGGGTTTTTCCCGTATTTTCCGAAAAATATCAGTTTTTCCTTAATTTAGCTCTTGTTCTGCCGCTGTAATCTCTGATTATCTCTTGATTTCTTCGAATTCCTTGCTCTCGTTTTTAAAATATGCCATTTTCGCCGGAAAGATAAAGTTCAGGCCCCGGGGCACTACGGTCATCTCCAGCGTGCTGTCGCGCATCGCCTCGCCGTCCACGTTCACCAGCAGCTCCTCCGGCGCTTCAATGCGGATGCTCTGCACGCGCACATAGTCGCACAGCTTTGACAGCTCGCGGAATCTTCCCTTGGCATAGCGGCCGACGAGCTTGGCAAAAGCCAGGCGGGAAACGCCTTTGACCACGAGAATATCCAGCAGGCCGTCGTCCACCCGGGCATCGGGCATGGGGTTAAAAACGCCGCCATAGCTGGTACCGTTGCAAACGCAGATGAGGGTCTTATCCCCCTCGAAAACCTGTTCGTTTACAATGGCGCGGATGGGACGTTTGATGCCCTTGACCAGTTCCACCACCGTGGAGATCACATAGCCCGC
>JAZSQO010000127.1:0-8584 GCA_045538015.1 Acutalibacteraceae bacterium
AAGATCGAGAATATGCGTGAGCAGCACAAGAACGCCGGCAAGGGCGGTCCCGCTCCTGCTCCCGCCGCCGAGCGCGTCGATCCCGTGGAAGGCGCTCTGGGCTTTGTAGCCGTCGCCGCCGGCGAAGGCCTCTGCGCCCTGCCCCATGACCTTGGCTGCCAGCAGGTCGTTACCGGCGGCCAGACCATGAGTCCCCGCACCGACGATATCCTCAAGGCTGTTCTCGCCACTCCGGCCTCCACGGTCTTTGTTCTGCCCAACAACAAGAACATCATCATGGCTGCCGAGCAGTGCGTGCCTCTGGCCGACCGCCGGGTAGTGGTTCTGCCCACCAGAACCATTCCTCAGGGCATCGCCGCCATGCTGGCCTATGATCCCGACGCCGAGGACGAGATCAACTCCATCGATATGTACAAGGCCGCCGAGAAGGTCGCCACCGGCCAGATCACCTATGCCGCCCGCAATTCCGACTTTGACAACAAGCGCATCAAGGAAGGCGACATTCTGGCTCTGGAAAACGGCAAGCTGGTGTTCCTTGACAGAAATCCCGTCAAGGCTGTCGTAAAGCTCACCCGCCAGATGGTCAAGAAGGAGACCTCCTTCATCACCCTCATCTACGGCGAGGGCATCAGCGACGAGCAGGCCGAGGAGGCCCGCAAGCTCATCGAGAGCAAGGCCGGCAAGAACGTGGAAGTCATGCTGGTCAACGGCGGACAGCCGGTGTATTACTTCATCGTTTCCGTCGAATAATTATTGTCGAGGTTCATCCGGTGAACACACTGTTTGATTCGGATATTCAGAAAATAAAGGGCGTCGGCGTCAGCCGCGCCCGGCTTTTCGAGAAGCTGGGCGTGACCGATGTCGGCGCCCTGCTGCGCTTTTATCCCCGTGCCTATGAGGATTGGTCGGCAACCCACACCCTCGCCGAGGCATCCATCGACTCGGTGGAATACATCAAGGGTCAGCTTGTGTCTACCCTTACCGAGCACCGCATACGCAAGGGCATGACCCTCTACCGTGGCTGGGCGGTGGACGACAACGGCGTGCGCTTCCGGCTGACCTTCTTCAACAATCCCTATGTGGGGCGGCTGATACGCCCCGAACAGGACTATGTGTTCCGGGGGAAGATAACCTACGAATACGGCAACCCGGAAATGAGCTCGCCCGAGTTCCGGCCCTATGAGCCGGAAAGCCCTCTGGTGCCCATATACCACCAGACCGAGGGGCTCAACAGCCGGATGATAAGCCGCACGGTGCAGGCCGCGCTGGATATGCTTCCCGGGGAGCTGCATGATCCTCTGCCCCAGCGGCTGCGGGTGATGTACCGTATGCCCGACCTGAAAACCGCCCTGAGAGGAATGCACTTTCCTTCCGGTCAGGAGGAGCTGGCCGCGGCTCGCCGCCGGATGATATTCGAGGAGCTGCTGGTGCTCCAGCTGGGTCTGCTCAGGCTCAAGAGCCGTCCCAAAAAGAAGGGGAACGCCCCGGCGGTAGAGGATCACACAGAGGAATATTATTCCCTGCTCCCCTTCTCTCCCACCGGCGCCCAGCGCAGAGCGGTGAGCGAGTGTCTGGCGGACATGACCGGCGGCACGCCCATGCAGAGGCTCCTGCAGGGCGATGTAGGCTCGGGAAAAACCGCCGTGGCGGCGGCTCTGTGCTTCTGCTGTGTCCGGAGCGGAGGGCAGGCGGCGCTTATGGCTCCCACCGAGCTGCTGGCCGAGCAGCATTTCCGGACGCTGTCCGGGCTGCTGGAGGGCAGCGGAGTGAGAACAGCCCTGCTCACCGGCTCGGCTACGGCGGCTCAGCGCAGAGAGCTGTACCGCCAGCTGCGCGAGGGAGAGATCGACGTGGCCGTGGGCACCCACGCTCTGATATCGGAGGGAGTGGAATACCGCGACCTCTCGCTGGTAATCACCGACGAGCAGCACCGCTTCGGCGTGGGGCAGAGGGCGGCGCTGGCGGCCAAGGGCGTCACGCCCCATGTGCTGGCCATGTCGGCCACGCCCATCCCGCGCACGCTGGCTCTGATGATCTTCGGAGACATGGATATCTCGGTGCTGGACGAGCTGCCCAAGGGACGTCTGCCGGTGCTGACCTATCACATCGACAGCGCCAAGCGGCAGCGGGCATACGGCTTTATCAAAAAACACATCGCCGCCGGAGAGCAGACCTTTGTGGTCTGTCCCCTGGTCAGCGAGGGAGAGAGCGACCTTGCCTCGGCTGAGGAATCGGCGGTGCGGCTGGCCACCGGCGAGCTTTCTGACTGCCGGGTGGGTCTGCTCCACGGCAGAATGAAACCGGCGGACAAGGAATACACCATGCGGCGGTTTGTGGCCGGAGAGATAGATGTGCTGGTGTCCACCACCGTGGTGGAGGTGGGCGTGGATGTTCCCAACGCCACCATCATGCTCATCGAGAACGCCGAGCGCTTCGGCCTTGCCCAGCTCCACCAGCTGCGGGGCCGGGTGGGCAGAGGGGATAAGCAGGCCTACTGCATCCTTGTCAGCGACGCTCAGGGAGAAAACGCCCGCTCCCGGATGGAAACCATGGTGCGCACCACCGACGGCTTTGATATATCCGCCGAGGATCTCAGGCTGCGCGGCCCGGGCGACTTCTTCGGCTCCCGGCAGCACGGTCTGCCGGTTCTGCACATAGCCGATCTGTCCGTGGACACAAGAGCGCTGTCCGTGGCCCAGCAGGAGGCGAGGGACATCCTCCGGGACGATCCTCAGCTGTCCTTGCCCGAACACCGGGGGCTTGCGTATCAGGTGCGCAGGCTCTTTGAAGCGTCCGATACTTTCTGAGCAGCACACGATCATATAAATTATTAAGGAGTGAGTCTGTGGCCTTCAAGCTCTTTGACGATCACGAACCCAACTGTATCTATTGCCTCCATTCCCGGAAGCAGAACGGCGAAACGGTATGCGTAAAGCGGGGCAAGGCAGGCAAGGCCTGCGGCAGCTTTGCGTACGATCCTCTCAAGCGGGTGCCCCGTCAGGAGGCGCGCCTGCCCGAGTATGATCCTCTCGATTTTGCCATCTCCGAGCTGGGCGGCGAGGATGAGTTTGATTTTATTGATACGCCCGATAACAGGCCCGGAAAGCGGGATTTTTGACCGGCGGGCTATTTTGTGTGAAAATTACAGAAAAAATGCTGTACAAAACCGAAGAAATGTTATAAAATAAATTAATCAGGAAATCTGTGTAAAAGGGGGTATAGCGTTGAGCCGGCAGAATTGGAGCGATGATGGCTATGACGAGCCGTTGTTCATTTTTCCGGACGATGAAGATGACGCGCCGTCGGTGAGCGACGGAGGCAAAGGCGCTGTGCCGCCTGCATCTTCCGGCACGGTGGATTACGATCTGCGCGGGTCGGGATTGTCCGCGGGCGATGTAGACGATCAAGGCTCCGGCGCGGAACAGACACGCCGAGGCTCCGGCGCGAAGGCGCCGGTCAAATACCCTGAGGGAAGCCTCGGGGCTTCCAGCACGCCCGAGGACTACGAAGGCCATGAGGCCGACGATCAGGAGTATGACGACCCGATCCTGCTCTTCCCGCCCGACGAGGTGGAGTATGACGAGGAGCCCAAGGAAAAGGCAAAATCCCGGGACAGCCGCTCCGGAGACGGCGATCTGGACGATTCCATCGGCATTTCCTTCAGCCGCTATTCGGCGGAAAGCAAGGAGGGCGAGTTCTTCTTCATGCCCTTCCTCGACATCCCCGACGAGGTCGAGGACGAAGAAGAGGATGAGGACGAGGGAGAGGAAATATCCTTCTCCTTCCGCAAGGTGGATGCCGAGCAGGTAAAGAAAGAAAAAGAATTTATTTTCATGCCCTTCCTCAATACCTCCGACGAGGAGGATGATGAGGAAGAGGAGGACGACCGTTCGCGGCCCCGTTCCTCCAGCGGCGCTATATTTGACGAAGGCCTCTATCTGATTCCGCTGGAGTCGGAGGAAGAGGAAGAACCGGCAGAAGAAAAGGGAAAAGAAGAGCCGGAGGAAGAGGACAGCGGTATCTACGTCGTTTCCTCCGTGGGCGGTGTTGTGCCCAAGGCGCCCAAGGTGCCCAACACAGGCGAAAAGAAAACCAGCCTTAAGAGCAGTGACCGTCCCGCTTCCGGACAGAAAAAGAAGAAAAAGAGTTCCTCGCGTCCCAACCAGTCCTCCGGCAAGAAGCCGGCGCCTAAATCCGGCTCCAAGACCGGAAAGACCGGCAGCGGCAAAAATTCCGCCGCGGAGGAGCAGTTCCGGGCGGCCATGCGCAATGTCAGCCCGGAGATCCGCGCCGCGGTCAAGAACGACCCGGTGCAGAGAGCGGCTCTTGAGCAGGCGGTGCGCATAGCGCTGGTGCAGCAGGCCGCTCAGGAGGCGGTGGAGAAGGCCACCGGACGCCCGGTGTTCGGCGGCAGCTCCGCGGCCTCAAGCAAGAAAAAGCGTATGCCCAAGCCCCCTCAGCGCCAGACCCAGCAGGCGGTCAATTCCTTCCTCGGAAGGTCGTCTCGGGCCGGCACCATGAGCTTCAGCCCCATTACGCTGCGCGCGTCCTATGAGGACGGCGGCGTTTCGGAATTTGGCGTGACCGAGGATAAATCCTCCGCCGCCTCGGAATTCGGCACCGCGGCCAAGACCGCCGCGGCTCCGGAGACTACCGCCGGCGATGCCGCTTCCACGGCCGCCCAGACCGCCGCTCAGAATGCTCCCGAGCCGGACAGCTCTCAGGACGCTGCCCTCGAGGCGCTCAGCGGCAAGGCGGGCGTCAAGCCCCATTCCTCTTACCAGTCTCCGGCGGCGGTTCGTGCCGCCATGCGCAGCGGCATTGACTTCGACGCGCTGCAGCCCTCTCCGGCGGCGGCAACGGCTCCCAAGCCGGCAATGTCCGCGGCGGAGCAGGAGATGCAGGCCAAGCGAAGCGGCTGCCTTATCTGGCTGATCGTGGCATTCATCGTGTTCTTTGTGGGCCTCATCGCCATTCTGGTGCTGCCAAACATAAGCAAGCAGAACCGCTACGACAAGGCTCTGACCCTCATGGACAGCGGCCAGTACCTCCAGGCCATCGAGAT
Source organism: Acutalibacteraceae bacterium (assembly GCA_045538015.1). GTDB lineage: Bacteria > Bacillota > Clostridia > Oscillospirales > Acutalibacteraceae > SIG598. Next base: position 5,066 of record JAZSQO010000127.1, read on the forward strand.
CTTCGACGACTTCGGAGAAAGCGACACCAAATACTACGCCGAAAGCCGCGTCAACATCAGCGACTGCGCCTATGAGCAGGCCAAGATATACTTCGCCGAAGGCAAATATTACGAGGCCTACAACCTGCTGATGGACAAAGCCACGGTCAACGAAAAGACCAAGGAGCTGCTGTACAGAAGCAACTACTACTACGCCGAGCAGAGATATGCCGAGGGTGACTGGAAAACCGCCGCGGCGGCCTACGCCAACCTCATCGGCGTGCAGTATGAGGATTCTCAGGAGAAATACAACATCTGCCAGTATCAGCAGGCCTCCCAGAAGGCTCAGGAGGGCAACTACCTGCAGGCCTATCAGGGCTTTGCTGTGCTGGGCGATTATTCCGACTCAAGATACCGCGCCGCCTGCATGATCTATCAGGCGTGGGCAGCGGACAACACCTCGGTGACCACCGCCCAGCTGGCCGACGCCGCCTCCGTGCTCAGCGAGAACGCCGGCAACGGCGAGGCCATGGATATGCTCAACGGTATTTATACAAGAGCCTCGGAGTTTTCCACCACCGGCAGCTTCACGCAGGCATACGAGACCTTCAGCGCGCTGGGAAGCTATTCCGATTCCGGCTACAAGGCCGCTCTGGCGCTGTACGGAGTGTGGTCCACTGACCCGTCCTACGGCACCCTGACCCAGCGGGAGAAGGCCATGAACGAGCTGCGTGCCCGCGTGGGCAACGAGGTGGCGGCCACCGCCCTCACCAGCTCGGGCTTCAATCCCGTAAGAATGCTGGGCGAGTGGAGAGACGGCGCCAACTATATGTCTCTGCAGCGTGTTTCGCCCGATTCCGAAGAGCTGATGCTTGTTCTGCAGCTGACCGGCAACGACGGCACGGTCACATCCATCGAAAGCGATCATATCGGTTTTTCCGGAAACGCCGTTTACCGGCTGACCGACCCGGATAACGCTTCCAGCGTGGAAAACCTCTTTGAGGTGACCGGCTTTGACAGCCTTGTGGCGCTGGATCCGGGCTCCATGTCCATCTACTGCATCCTGAACAACACCGAGTATGAGCTGCAGGGCGCGTGATAATATCCGTAAGGCGGCTCAGAGCTGCGTAGATCAAGCACTTTATCCCACCCAAATGTGAGAAGGGAATGGTCATAATCATGAAAAAGCGCGGACTGATATTGGTTCTGCTTGCACTGGCGGCTATGCTGTGCCTGAGCGGATGTGTCAATGTGGCCACCACGATGACCGTGAGCGAAGACTTCGCCGGTCAGAGGGTGATGCACCTGTCCTTCCCCGCGAATATGCTGCAGAACGACGGCGTGCTGGCCGATATGGATAACCACATTGCCGCGGCCAAGCCGGCGGAGATGGATTTCTACCGCACCAATTCGGCCGACCCCATCGAATATGTTTTCACCGTCCGCTTCGGCAGTCTCGACGAGTACCGCCAGAAGATCAGCCAGATAACCGGCCGCCCGGTCAGCGTGGACTTTGCCTATGTCGACCAGGCCTACAGCCGGGACATCAGACTGGTGGAGGACTTTGACTCAAGCGAGCTGTTCGGCTGGTTCGAGGCCGTGCTGGAAAGCCAGCGGGACACCATCGAGGCGGCCATGGGCGCTCCGGTCAATCTGCAGGAGCTGTGGAAGGTGACCGGCTACACCCTTGAGCTGGCCGGAGAGAATTTCACCTCCACCGACAAGAAGATATCCTACTCCCACGGCGGCGGAGACCTTATCAGCGGCATTGAAATGACCACTGTTCTCCACGGCGAGGAGCAGTATACCCGCTACATCGACTTCAAATTCAGCGGCAGAAGCAGCGGCGTTGACCAGACCGATGTCATCGAGCTGATCGCGGCCGACCTGCCCGCCGGCACCAGCCTTGAGCAGGTTTCCGGCGCCGACGGAGCCAGCTGCACCGTCAGCTTCTCGGCCACTACCACCCAGCAGCTTGCCGACCTCACCACCGTCGTGCTGGACAACCGCAGAGCCACAGCCACATGGGGCGATGTGAACGACCTCGAGCGGCCGCTCACCTCCCTCTGCGGCCTTGAGGAAAGCTTTGATCTGTCGGCCTTCACCACCGACGGAGACTTTGAATTCGTATACCGCATCGTGTCCGAGAGCGGCCTGCCCGAGAATATGTACAGCAAGACGGGCGGCGGCATGACTCCTCTGGCGGCGGAAAACAACGGCGGAACAATCACCTACACCGCCAACGGCACCACCTTCGGCCTTTACACCGTTGTGGCCAATGTCAGCAAGGCTCAGGCCATCAACTACGGCCTCGTGGTGGAGGATGAGGATAAGTTCATCCGTGAGATCCGCATCATCCTGCCCCAGGATTCCGACGCCGAGGTGCTCTCCCAGATCGAGGCCTACTACGCCAACCGCGGCGCGGCCAACACCGAGATAATCACCAGCAGCGGCGCCGAGCAGCCCTTCGTGCTCATCACCATCAAGGGCGACGCGGCTGAGATATGCTCCGCCGAGGACATCCTTTTCGGCGTTTCTCCCCAGCGCAAGCTGAGCTACGTCAGGGAGGGCGGCCTGTTCAAGGTCAAGCCCGACGCCACTCTGATCGACAACTACGACATCTCCTCGCTGCTCAGCCTGACCGGCGTGCCCGAGTATATCTACATCGTCCACACCGGCGATAATGTCTATTCCTGCTCCGTCTCCGACGGCAGCAACCTGCCCACCAAGGATCCCATTGCCGTCCTCTGCAGCGACGGCGCGCAGGGACTGTCCTTCACCGGCACCTATGTCAACTCCGACGCTATCATCTTCATCTTCCTGCTGATAGTGCTGCTGCTCCTGCTTGCGGCTCTGGCCGTGACCCTCTATCTGTCCTCCAGAATGGAGAAGAAGGAAGAGGAAGAAGAGCAGCCCGCCCAGCTGACCGAGGGCGAGGAGGTAAAGGCCCTTCCCGAGGCGGAAGGCCGCAACTTCATCGCCGTAATGGAGGATCCCGAGCCTATCGTTCCCACCTCTCCCATGGAGGTCGAGCGGTACGACTATTATCCCGAGCCGGAACCCAAGCCCGAGGATGATATGCTGGGCATCTTCACCGGCGCCGACCTCGGCGAGGAGAACTACATTCCCGAGCGCGAGGAGCCGGTTCAGATCGAGCTTATCCCCGTCCAGCCCGAACCGGAACCTGAACCCGAACCCACTCCCGAGCCGGAGCCTGAACCTGAGCCCGAGCCCACTCCCGAGGACGACTATGTGGAGCGCTATCCCATGGAGGATCTGCCGCCCATGGTCGAGTCTCCGGAAAGCTCCACCGACAAGTACTCGGACAGCGACTTCATCTCCGACCTGCGCTACCTTGGCTACCTTGAGGAATACGCCAAGCGCAGAGCACCGCGAGTAAAGGTCAAGGTCAGGAAAAAGACCAACAACGACCAGCAGTAACAAGCGCAGCCCTCGTCCCGGACAAAGGGACGAGGGCTGTTTTTTGGTTCTTCACGGAAACTTGGGGGATGCAAACATAAAGTTTGGATCAAACCTTTT
>JAZSQO010000152.1:0-37401 GCA_045538015.1 Acutalibacteraceae bacterium
CGTTCGACTTGCATGTGTTAGGCACGCCGCCAGCGTTCGTCCTGAGCCAGGATCAAACTCTCTAAAAAATTGTATCTCAACTCCGTGGAGTTAAAACCTTTTTTAGAGCTTTGAAGCTCAAGTCATTGCTGACTATTTTGCGGTTTCATCAACCGCTATTAAAAGGAATTTTGGGTTCTCGTTAAAGTTACGTTGTTTAATTTTCAAGGTCCTGTGCGTCTCTTTCGAGCCGGTTTCTCGCGACCCTTTCGGGCTTTGTTTTCTGCCGTCTCTCTCGAGCGCTTGACTATATTAACACACATGAACCGGAATGTCAACACCTTTTTTCAGATTTTTTTGATTTATTTTCTCTCCCGAAATTACACTTCGTTTTTTCTGTCCATATATGGTGGTTTGCGATTTAAGAAAACCCCATTAAGTGTGGTTTTTGCAATTCCACTTTTTTCAAATTTCTTTGGATTTTCTTTGATTTTTGCCCTTTTTCTTCGGCTTTTGCCCTTGATCTACCTTCTCGGTCCTTTTATTTTCTTCGCCTTGATTTACATTTATAGGTCTGTTATACTGGACACAATAAGTTATTTATAGTATATATACATTATAATGTCAGTGCAGCTTAACCCGTTCTATGATAGGAGGTAAATCAATGGACAGCAATATCGTCACCGTTGTCCCCGGGCAGGACACCAGCATTTCCGATATCAGCCCTTCCGGCAAGCCTTATTCTTCACCGACCGACAGTCAGGGCCGCGAGAAGCGCCGTCTGTTTGTCAGGAGAATGAACAGCGCGGCCATTGCTCTTTTCTCTGATATACTTATCAATACTATAGTATCTGTTGTCCTTGTCATTGTTCTGCTGTTTGCTTCCGGCGCTATAGCGCTGTTCAACCTGCAAAGCATAATGGATGATCCCAGCTCCGGCATGGAGGAGATGCTCAACTCCGTTGTCGCTCTGGCCGGCATCGCAGCCGCTGTGGCTTCTCTCTGCGGCCATATCATCCCCGCGTATATGCACAGCGCGCGCTGTAACTTCAGCCTTGCATCCACCATGAAGCGGGGCAGCAAGCTGGGCGGCACTCTTCCCGCGGCCATCGTCGTTGCTCTCGGCGTAACCTACGCATGGGTTTTCATCTATGCCATCTGCGGCGACCTGCTGCCCGACTCCTTTTTCGCCAACCGCAATGTCTTCGGCAACGCCTTTGCGTCCTACGATCTGACATCCATGATAATCATGGGCGTGTCGACGGGTATTCTCATTCCCATAGCAGAGGAAATACTCTTCCGGGGCGCGCTGCTCAAGTCCTTCTCCAAGTACGGCACCGGCTTTGCCGTGTTCGCCTCCTCTTTCCTTTTCGGACTGATGCACGGCAATCTCTTCCAGACGCCCTTTGCCACTCTGGGCGGTGTGGTTCTTGCCTATGTAGCCGTTCGCAGCGGCAGCCTCTGGCCCAGCATCATCATCCATATGTCCATCAATTCCTATTCGGTGCTCCGTGATATGCTCATGACCCTTCTGCCAGGCTACAGCGACGAGCTGCAGTTCCTCTTTGCCGGAATATCCGGTCTCTTCATTCTGGGAACCATCATTATCCTCTGTGCCGGCGCCCGCCGCATTTCCTGGACACCCATCGACCGGGCCAGCAACAACATTCTTCTGCCGGAAGTCAGGACCAAGGTAAGGCTCAAGGTTCTTCGTTTCGTGCTGAGCTTTGGTATACTGCTCTTTGTCATTATATATGGTATAGCGCTCCTCGCTGACGGCGGCTTCTTTGGCCTCGGTGAAGATCTCGGCGAGCTGGCCGGCAGCTCAGAGGAATACAGCGAGATGCTGGAAAACCTCATGGAAGAATATTCCTACAATTTTAATTAACAGCTGACGCAAAAAGGACGAAGCCCGTGGGCCTCGTCCTTTTTAATATCCTTTTTAGCAATCCTCAGGCCAGTCATAATCGCGAAGGTGACCGAAATTGGTCAGTTCGGGATATCCCCACTGTCTGAGCGCCTCATAAACTCCTACCGCCACCGTGTTTGAAAGATTCAGGCTGCGAGCCTCTTCTATCATGGGCAAACGCACACAGCGCTCGGGATTGGCGTGGAGCAGCCGCTCGGGCAGACCCGCCGTCTCCTTGCCGAAAACAAGGTACGCTCCGTCGGGATAAGACACATCAGTGTGGGTATGCCTTGCCTTTGTGGTGAAGAAAAAGTATTCTCCGCCGGTGCGGGCAAAGAAGTCCGCAAGGGAGGAATAATATGTAATGTCGAGAAAGTGCCAGTAATCCAGACCCGCCCGCTTCAGCTTGCGATCATCCACCCTGAAGCCCATAGGCTCCACCAGATGCAGCCGCGCTCCGGTGGCGGCGCAGGTGCGGGCGATGTTTCCCGCGTTCTGCGGAATCTGCGGTTCAACAAGCACAATATTAAGCTGAGCCAACCAACTGACACTCCTTCTCTACGCTACGATCCAGTCCCGGGTTATGGCGGCGATCTCTCTGAACCAATAGGGCATTGCGAGATACCACGCCGTTTCCACATTCAGCGCGTAGGTCACCATGCCAAGGTCGTTGGCAATGGTCATGGCCCGGTACTGATGGAATCGGTCGGTAGCTATCATAAACCGGTCGTGGCAATGATATTTCTTTGCCAGCTCCGCCGCGTTCGTGATGTTTTCCAGCGTGCTGGTGGAGGTGCTCTCCATTATTATCCTCATGGGCGAAACACCCTTTTCCACGAGGTAATTTTTCATTACCTGAGCCTCGGGGTATTCCTCGTCCGGTCCCTGACCGCCGGTGACGATGCAGTGCGCCTGAGGATGCTCCAACAGAAACTCCGCCGCTTCTTCCAGCCGTGCCTCCAGCATCAGACTGGGACGGTCGCCCTTTATCTTGCAGCCCAGCACGATCACCGTGACCTCTGAGGTATTGTTTCTCAGGGTGTTTGTGGACGCGCTTATCATCTTGCCGGACACGAAGGCCATGTAGGAAACTCCGGCCAGCACGCACACCGCGACTATACCTATTATAATGTTTCCCTTCATGCTTTCGCACTGCTCGATGAGCGGCCAGTACAGCGCGCAGAAAAAGAAGAACAGCGCCATGCACACCGGCGGAAGTATGCCGGGACACATTATGCCTACAAACATCGGGAGAATAGAAATAAGTATGATCACAACCGACAGGATCATTACGGCCTTGCGCACCGGCCCGATATCCTCCCATTTCTGGGGAATGATCTTCTGCGGGATCATCCCGGGGAGCTTCCGGCTTATCCATGTCTTTGCGATATCCCACTTCTCCCGGGCAAAATCAAAGGTCTTGTCCAGCATGACCTCCCATATCGGAAGATCGTCCTCTGCCTGCTCTGAATCAGCTTCGGCAGCGCTTCGCTCGGCGGCTTCTTCGGTCGGTTCGGGTATTATTTCGGCATCCGGCACCACCGGCGAATTTTCGGCAGGCGGCTCGGTTGCCTCCGCGGGAATCTCCTGAGCCTCCGGTTCTTCCGGAGCGTCACCGCTCTGCGCGGTCTCCTCTCCGGCTGCCTCCGGTTCATCCTGCTTTTCTTCTGCCTCTTCCGGCTTTTCCTCGTTTTCAGCCGAAGTCTCTTCCGAGGGCTGTTCCTCGGCCGGCTCGGACTGCGAAGAATTTTCCTCCGGCTGGTCTGCCAGCCCTTCCGTTTCCTCGGTCAGCGGATGTTCCGGCTCGGCGAGTGGTTCTTCGTTTGGTATTTCCGGTTCCGGGCAATGCTCCTCCGGAGTATCATCCACCCGGAAGCCTATGGGAAACTTATTGGCCGCCGGCACAGTCGGCACTGCTGCCGGTTTTTTCTCCGGCTGTACAGGCACGGGCGCTGCCTCCTCGCGGCGCTTGACCGCGATCACCTTACGCGGCTTGTTTTCCTGAGGCGGGTTATCCTTTTTTATCCGTGTAACCGTCACCTGCCGCGCGTGGCGGTTATTATCCTTTTCCGACATATCTGTTCCACCTTTCCAGCCGGACGATGGGTATCGTCAGCTGTTCTTTTCTTCCTCGATCCAGCTCTGCCAGATCTCCGGCTCATAGCCTATGGTCGCTTTCTTGCCGTTGCGGACAATGGGAGTAAGCAGAACGCCGGGATTCTCCAGCATCTTCTCCTCAACCTGCGCCGGATAGGCAAGATATGCCAGATGGAGCTTTTCATAGAGCTTGCATTTCTTGTCGATCAGCTTGGAATAGTGACCCACCGCGGCCTTGATGTTGCGGTATTCCCCGTCGCTCAGGCCGTACTTCGGCAGGTCGATGTACTGATATTTCACGCCCCGCTCCTTGAAGAAACGTTCGGCTTTCTTTGTGTCAAAGCACTTGCTTTTGCCGTATATCTGAATATTCATTGTTGTCCGTTATCCCTTCTGCCGACCGGCGATCATTCCTCGTCGTCATCGTCATAGAAATCGTCATAATCGTCCTCCTCTTCCTTGCCCAGCAGCTTCTGGAACAGCTCGGGCATACGGGAGAACTGGTCAGCCGACTCGTCGATGAGGTAGGTCCATGTGGAGGTGGGGCCCTTGAGGTCGGATTTTTCAAGATCCACACCGTGGGGCGTGACCACGACGGTGTCGAAGGCGGCCACGACGCTTTCCTCCACCCGGCGGAACATTTCCGTAAAGGCCATGATGGCCTCGCGGCGGTATTCGTCCAGAGGCACCTTACCGCCAACTACCACCAGATGGATGCCCTGACGCACATCGGTGATGTATTCAAGATATTCCGCCCAGCAGCGGTTGAGGTAGTAAAGAACCAGCTGGCGCTCGATGAGGTCAACCTTCTCCTTGCCGTAGGCCTTCTGCAGGCGCAGAGCCTTTTCCGGATTGCGGGAAGCAAGAATGTGGGTATCCGCCTCGCCCTTGAGCAGAGTGTAGTGCTTGGAGTGGACGGCGCGGCGCTGGTCATCGATTATGGAGGTGTACTGGGACAACTGCTGACGCATATCCCGGTAATAGCCCTCGGCGATCTTCTGCACATGGAGAATTTCCGTCAGTGCCTTCTGCTCGCGCACGGTCTGGGAGGCTCCCGACTGGTAGAGATATCTTGGCAGCAGCTCCTGCAGACCAAAGGTGACCAGCATATCGTCCTCAAGGCTGGCAAAGAAATGGCTTTCGCCCGGATCACCCTGTCGTCCCGCGCGGCCTCTGAGCTGGTTGTCTATGCGGCGGCTCTCAAAGTGGTTGGTGCCGATAACGAACAGTCCGCCCAGCTCGGCTACCTTTTCACGGTTCTTGCCCGTTTCACCGCCCAGCTTGATGTCAACTCCTCGGCCGGCCATGTTTGTGGACACGGTAACGGCGCCCAGCTGTCCGGCTCGGGCGATTATGCGGGCCTCGTCCTTATCCTGCTTGGCGTTGAGCACGTTGGTAAACACACCGGCCTTTCTGAGCTCGTCGGCCAGCCATTCCGATTCCTCGATGGTGCTGGTGCCGATAAGTATGGGTCGGCCGTTGCGGTGAATGTTCATGACCTCGGTCATGACCGCGCGCATCTTGGCGTCCTTGGTGGTGAATACGCTGTCCTCTCTGTCCTTTCGGATAAGGGGACGGTTGGGCGGGATGGTCACGATCTGCAGGCCGTACATATCGTAAAATTCGTCAGCAGAGGTGGCGGCTGTACCTGTCATGCCGGACATCTGCTTGTACATCTGGGTAAAATACTGAATATTGATCTGGGAAAGGATCATACCCGAGGACTGGCTGTGGAGATTCTCCTTCAGCTCAACGGCCATCTGGAGTCCGTCGGGATAATGGCGGTTTTCCACCACTCGGCCGGTAAACTCGTCAACGATGAGCAGCTGCTCGTCGCGAACGATATAATCCTTGTCCCGGTGCAGGGTATACTCTGCCTTCAGGGCGTCGATTACCGACTCGAGGGTGTCCATGGATTCGGTGTCGAAGAGGTTTTCCACGCCTAAGATGCGCTCGACCACCCGGATGCCCTTTTCGGTCAGCTGAACGCTCTTGGTGAAGGTGTCTATCTTGAAGTGAGGGCCTTCCTTGAGGCTCTTGGCCAGCTTCTGGCACTGCTTGGCAAGGGAATCGTTGTAAGGCACATCGCCGGCGATGACCAGAGGTATTCTCGCCTCGTCGATGAGCATGGAGTCGGCCTCGTCCACGATGGCGAACTGAAAGCGGCTCTGCACCAGCTCGTCCTCAGTGGCCGCAAGGAAGTCGCGCAGATAGTCAAAACCGCACTCCTTGATAGTGACATAGAGGATATCCCGGCGATAAAGCTCCCGGCGATCCTCACGGGGAGTGTCGGCAAGCACACAGCCCACCGAAAGACCCAGCAGCTCGAAGATCGGGCCCATGTCCTGACAGTCTCGCTCAACGAGGTAGTCGTTAAAGGTGAGGATGTGTACCTGATGGCCGGCAAGGGCGTGCAGCACCGCCGGCATGACCGCCGCCAGTGTCTTTCCTTCACCGGTGTACATTTCGGCAAGACGGCCTTCGTAGAGGGCGATTCCGGCGTATATCTGGCAGTCATAGGCCGTCAGACCGATGGCACGGCGGCCGGCCTCCCTTGCCAGAGCAAAGGCCGGAATGAGGTGGCTGTTGGGATCGTCTCCGTTCTTTATGCTCGCGCGGATCCACTGGGCAAAAATGCGCAGGGAGTTGTCACTGCGGCCTTCAAAGCTGATTTCCTTGATCTGGCGCACCACATCCTCGCAGCGCTCCAGAAAATCAGCCGACGGATCCCATATTTCAGTCAAAGCATTATTCTTCTTTTTTGCCATGGGTACACCACCTCAGTGTGTGATTTATATACATAATTATTATATCAAATGTATATCCTCTGTGCAACCGATAATTTTGCGTTGGACAGGAGCCGCTTTGCGTTGGATAGGAGCCGCTCCGCCGGAGCCTGCCCCGGTTGCAATTCACCTTTTCTTGTGGTATAATCACGGCATATCATACGCAAATTACACTCGGCTGACTATGCCCTCAGAGGCAGAACGGCCGGTGTCCGAAACCGCGTTTCACGGTATCGGCCATGCGCAAGTTGAAAGGAGGTCGGAAATTTGTCCGGCTTCAAAGGCTATAAGATAAAGAAAAAAAGCTCCGCTTCCCGGGTGTTTGCCAGTAAGTCCATCGGCCGTGTTTCCCGCACCGTGGGCACCACCGGCCGCCGGCACAGCCGCGGCTCCGGAGGAAACAGACCCCGCCGCCGCTCCTTTGAGGGCATCGATCAGGCGGTGCTCGCACGGGTGCTGACGGTGATCGCCTTCCTCGCTGTGGTTGGAATCGGCGTGTGGGCCATCGTCGCCTCGGCAAGATCCGGAGGAGGAGAGATCGCCATGTCCCTTTCCGCCGCGGATGTGTCCCGCCCCATAACTCCCGAGGACGGCGAGACGGAAGGCAGCTCCAAAATGACCATCGCCATCGGCGGCAGCGTCAAGCTTCAGGGCGAGGTTCTGGAAGCGGCCAAGGCGTCCAACAACAACTTCAACAACTACCTCTACGAAATGGGCTCCGTCATGCAGGCTGATCTCAGCATCATAAACCTGCTGGGCAGCATAAGCGAGGACGGCGCCACATCGGCCTATCCCTCGGGCAAATATCCCGAGGAGCTGGCCGCGGCGCTTGGCGACATCAATGTAAACGCCGCCATCACCGCCAACAGTCAGACACTCCTTTACGGCATGGATTCCCTCTCCCACACCACATCTGTTCTCGGTGAGGAGGGAATCGACTGCCTCGGCACCTCCACCAGCGGCGGCCAGAAGTGGCAGATCATCGACCACAACGGCATCAAGGTGGGCGTCGGCGCTTACAACTGCGCCACCAAGGCCGAGATCACCGAGCTGGAAAACAAGCAGAAGGCCGCCGGTGTCACTCAGGATCAGATCGACGTGTGCGTCAACCAGCTGTGCATTGACATTTCCAGCAGCGAGGGCGGCAAAGACTACAGCGAGGCCAGCAAGGCCATCGTGGCCGATGTTGAGGCCATGCGTCAGAACGGCGCCGAGGTGGTCATCGTTCTTCTCAACTGGGGCTCTGCCGGCCAGACCGAGCCCAACGGCGCCATGAAGACCCTTGCCCAGAGAATGATCGACGCCAAGGTGGACATCACCATAGGCTACGGCCCGGATGTTCTGGAAAAGGTCACCGTCAAGGAGGTCGAAAACTCCAACGGCACCAAGAAGAACTGCTATGTCTTCTACTCCATGGGCAACTTCTTCGCCGACTGCGACAAGGGAACCACCGCCAAGAAGTACGAGACCATGGTGGTCAAGTTCGACATTACCAAGGGTGCGGAGGGAGCATCGGCTTCCATCTCCTCCGGCTCCATATACCCCGCCTACATCAACCGCGACCCGGCCTTTATGACCGAGAACACCCAGCGCAAGTATCTGGTCATTCCCGCAGGACTGTTTGAGTATAAGCTGGACGGCAGCGTCCGGCCCGAGGTCTTCTCCACCGACGAGCTGTGGAACAAGTACACCATGACCTTCACCCATGTGCGAACCGCCGTTCAGACCACATGGGATGTTGACAAGTATTTCAGCCTCGGCAGCGTGACCGGCACTCAGTCCTCTCAGCAGACCAACGCCGGAGGCGGTAACAGCACCAATCTGTAACAAAGTAAAACGCGTCCCCGGCCATTTACGGCGGGGACGCTGTTGTTTATCCTTATATTTGGAAAGGACAGATCATTATGAAAGCAATACTGTGTCTCGGAGCCAACCTCGGCGACAGAGGTCAGGCCATCGAGCAGGCTCTTGACGCCATAGGCCGCCTGCCTCATACCGCTTTGCTGCGTCGCTCCACCATTCTTGAAACCAAGCCGGAGGGCGTTATAGACCTGCAGCCGGACTATCTGAATTGCGTATGCGAGGTGGAAACCGGACTTCCTCCCGAGGCTTTGCTGGGAGCCTGCTTCGGCATAGAAGCCATGGCCGGCCGTGTGCGCACCGGCTACAAATCCGCCCGCACCCTCGACATTGACCTTCTGCTGTATGAGGGTCTGAGCAGCGACAGCGAATTTATGACCGTTCCTCACCCACGGATGCTCGAGCGGAGATTTGTCCTTCTGCCCCTCAGCGAGCTTTATCCCGACGGAAAGGCTCTGGGGCTGGATTTCAGCGAGGCTCTGAAGAGCATACTGAGTGACTGACGGTCACTGCTGACCTCCGCCTTTTCTGTCCTTTGCAAAGGCTCTCCACGCGGCATCGATTCTGTCGGCGTTGGGAGTCTTTTCCTTTGAGGCATTTTTCTTTTCGGGAATCTGCCCGCCGGGAACAGAGCCGTCCACCACCTGACGCACCCAGCTGGACAGTCCTGCCGACGCGGGAGGCGGCGGAGTCCAGCCGCTGCCCTTCTTCTTTTCGGAGCTGTCTCTTCCCTTTGCGCTGGCCGGGGATATCTTCAGCGACCGAAGGGCATCTGGAACAACTATGTCTTCCTGCTCGTCGTTTTCGCCGGAGCGAGTTCCGGGAGCCTTTCTGACCCAGTTCACCGCCGTTTGCTGCTGTTGCTCCGCGGCGGCCTGCTCGGCCTGACGCATGGCGTCCTGCTGCCGCGAATATTCCAGCTCCTTGGCAAGCCTTGTAGCTCTGCGTCCGGGAGTAATGTCGGAATCGTTGGGCTTTTTCAGTATACTGCCCGACCCGTTGATAATGGCCGCGGACGGCCGCATGGTGCAGCAGCGAGGACACACCTTTCCTTCAAATTCCGCACCGCAGCTTGCACAGATATACATTCTCTCAGCCACCTTCCCTTCCCCATTATTATAGTCTCGTTTCCCGGTCGATTATGCTCTGTTCTCATTATATAATCCACCGTTGAAATAGTCAATCAGAGGCCGATTTCCGGCTTTGAAAAAATTTTTTCGGACAAATCTCAAAAAAGGCTTGCAATTTAAAGAACAACCTGCTATAATTCGTTCTGCGCTTGAGAAATCAGACGCAAATACAGTTGGTGTTGATGACGGTGAGGGTCCACCCGTTCCCATTCCGAACACGGTAGTTAAGCTCACTAGTGCCGACAATACTTGGCTGGAGACGGCCTGGGAAGATAGGAAGACGCCAACACAAAAGCAGTCGCTTCAATCGAAGCGGCTGTTTCTTTTTCTTCTGATATCTGACAGCCACAAAATTATTTTCAAATTCAGGCAAAAAACACTTGCATTTTTCTTCATCGTCTGTTATATTACTTCTTGCGCTTGAGAGTTCAGACGCAAACCTAGTTGGTGTTGATGACGGTGAGGGTCCACCCGTTCCCATTCCGAACACGGTAGTTAAGCTCACTAGTGCCGACAATACTTGGCTGGAGACGGCCTGGGAAGATAGGAAGACGCCAACACAACGACAACCGCTTCAATCGAAGCGGTTGTTTTTTTATCCTTTTCTGTCCTGATGGAAAACTTTTGTAATTTTCAGTGAACCTTTTGCTTTTCCCGTTCGTATATGCTAATGAAAGGAGGCGCGGAAGTGATCGAACAATATATCGAGCAATACGGCAAACGGCTGTTCGGACTCTGTCTGACACTCTGCGCCGGTGATTCGTGGGCGGATGATCTTTATCAGGAAACATGGCTCAGAGCCTTTACGCGGCTGCCGCAGTACGATCCCTCACGACCCTTTGAGCCATGGCTGACCGGAATCTGCGTCAACGCCTTCCGGGATGAACAGCGCAGGCGCAGATTTTCGCTTTTCTTTGACGGTTACCAGTCCACTGAGGATAAGGAGCGGGTCATAAACAGCTGTCCGGACACGCTGCCCGCTGATTACAGCGACCTGCACGCCGCCATTGACCGGCTGCCTTCCAAGCTGCGCACAACGGTTATTCTCCACTACTTTCACGACCTCGATCAGGCGCACACAGCGGCGTCTCTGGGTATCCCTGTGGGAACGGTAAAGTCACGGCTCAGTCAGGCAAAAAAACTTTTGAGAAAGGAGCTTGAGCATGAAGCAGATATACAATTTTGAAGCGGTCTCCCCTCCTCGTGTAACAGAAGAATCGCTCCGTGAGCGAAAAGAACGGCAGATCCTTCGCCGGCAGATCATGATTCTGAGAATAGCCTCTCTGCTTTGCTGCGTGTGCATGGCGCTGTTTGCCTTCTTTATCTTCCGGGATTCGGTGGTAATCGCGGCCGCCAGCATAATCATGCTTACGCTCACCTTGCTCGGCAATGGTGTTATTTCTCTGTTTTTCTACCGCCACGGAATGTGCGACCACGAATAAATTAATAGATATTTGAAAGGTGATATTATGTCTGGAACAGCTTTAAGTTTAGGTCTGCCTCTCTTTATTCTGCTTTTGCTTCTCATTCTTGTCATTCCTATCCTCATGGGAGTATATGTTTATCGGGATGCCGCCCGACGGGGAATGAACGCCGCCCTCTGGACACTTGTAGCCTTGCTTTCCCCGGGCTTTATCGGCCTGATAATTTACCTCATCGTGCGCTCGGAGCACAATGACCTTCGCTGCAAAGCCTGCAGCAATCCGGTCAAATCAAGCTTTGCCGTCTGTCCCTATTGCGGCGCTCTCCTCAAGGAGCATTGTCCCAATTGCAGCCACATTCTCGACCCGCAGTGGATAAAATGTCCCCAGTGCGGCGAGGATATTCCGGAGGAGCTGAGAACCGGCAGCTATGCGGCTAAGAAAAAGGACAAGGGTCTGAGATGGATTCTGATTGCTGTGCTGCTTATTCCCCTTGTTCTGTGTGTCCTTATGTTCGTCGCCATGTGCGGCATGATGTTTAATACCAGCAGCGGCAGTTCCTCCACCGGCATTGGAATGTCCTCTCTGGAAACAGTCGATATGCCCGGTTATAACTCACAGCCTCTCTGCGACTGGGCAGAGCAGTGCGACAAGTCCGGCCCCGGCTTCTATATGCTCACCTCTGACGAAGTCCGCCTCTACGACAACGGCGAGATAATCAGCGCCTTCCTGCTCTACTGCAATGTGGACGGCTATTACATCGACGGCGTGGAATCCTCCATGGGTGGATATTTCACCGACGCGACCGCGGATTTCATATGTCTCCCCTCCTCTGACGACAACGAGTCTGTCTTTTATTTCTATGAGTATGTAAGCAGTGAGCACTGCGATGCCCGGGTTCAGTGCGACGGCAAATACACCGATGTCAAAACCACTGAGGTGGACTGGTCGTGGTTTTCCGGGCTTTCCTCCTATTACTACAGCGATGTAGTAATCAACGCCTGTGTAGATGAAGATCTGAAAGAAGTCTACTCTGTTTCATGTGAATTTTTCAGTAACGAGGTCGCAATTACCAGTGAGCACGCTCTCGCCGCTGACGGCAGCAGCTCCGCCGGCTTGGATTATTATTTTTCCTATCCTCTCGACACCGACGTTATCACTCACGCTGTTGTCAGTGTTTATGATTCCGGGGAGAACCTCCTTTTCGCCACGGGAAACATTGACCTCACAGAGTATCCGTCATGGAACGTTACTATAATGAGGGACGACACCGGCAGCATCAATTACAAGTATCACAGAAACTGAAATGAAAACGGCATCCGAAGCATGACAAGTGTTTCGGATGCCGTTTCTTATTGTATTATTCCGCCGCCGATTACCCGATTGCCGTCGTAGAACACCGCCGACTGTCCGGGTGTAACAGCTCTCTGGGGCGTGCTCAGCTGTATGTGAGCTGTACTGCCCTCAAGGGTCACAAAAGCCTCCGCTGGCTTTGCGGCGTAGCGCAGCTTGACGGTGCAGGCAAAGGATTCCGGAGTTATCTCAGGCTGAATGATATTTACACCTTCGCAGCGCACACGGTCGGAAAAACACTGCTCATGGGTTCCTATCATGATCTCGTTGCGCTCGGGAATGAGCCTGAGCACGAACATCGGCTGAGAGAATCCTCCGCCAAGGCCCTTTCTCTGGCCTACAGTGTAATGCAGCAGACCCCCGTGCTTCCCGATTTTACTGCCATCAGCGTCAACGAAATCTCCCGGAGTGAGATAGGATTTTATAGTTTCTTTTTGATATATTTTACTAATATATCCCGCATAATCTCCGTCTGGAATAAAGCAGATATCCTGACTGTCCTTCTTAGAAAACACCGGTATTTCCGCTTCTTTTACAAGACTGCGGATCTCCTCTTTTTCCATTCCGCACAATGGAAAGAGCGAATGGCTGAGCTGGCGCTGGTCAAGCTGCCAGAGAACATAGCTTTGATCCTTGCTGCTGTCTGAACGAATCAGGGCTGTGCTGTCACCCATTCTCTCTGTTTGCGCATAGTGACCGGTGGCGATGCCGTCAAAACCATGCTCCAAAGCCCAGTCCAGCATCGCGCCGAACTTTATATGACGGTTGCATTCCACGCATGGGTTAGGCGTGTGAGCGCTGAGATATTCGCCGCAGAACGGGAGAATGACATGGTTTCTGAACTGCTCACGCATATCAATTGTATAGTGTTCAATGCCTATATGCTCGCAGACCGTTTTTGCGTCAGTGACCTCTCTTCCATTTTCAGATGCGTCAGGGCACAAAAGCAGAGTGGCTCCGGCAATATCAAAACCTTCTTTTTTCAATAACAGAGCGGCGGCCGAGGAATCCACGCCGCCGCTCATGCCAACAAGTATTTTCTTCATAGATCACATATCCTGCCCAAGCCGACGAGCCATGTCAGCAAGCTCTTCAATAGAGAAGAAGTCTACCTCAAGAGTACCCTTGCTTTCAGTACCGGTCACTCTTACCCGCCGTCTCAGTGCGTCGGAAAGAGCGATCTCAACCTCGTCAAGATAGCTGTTGCGGTTAAGCTGTGCCTTGTCTGCTTTCTTGGATTTTTCTGTATCCTTTTCCTTCTTTACCGCCTTCTCTACCTCTCGAACCGTCATACCTTTTTTTATCGCCATCTCTCCAACACGGATCATATCTTCTTCACCGGGGAGGGAAAGCAGGGCTCGTGCGTGACCTGCCGCAAGCTTGCCGGTTCTGAGCATATCCTTGACCTGCTCCGGCAGATCAAGGAGGCGCACCGAATTGGCTACAGCCGGACGGGATTTACCGACACGCTCGGCCACTTCTTCCTGAGTCATGGAGTACTCGTCCATCAGGTGACGATAGCCCTCCGCCTCTTCAACCGCGTCAAGGTCTTCGCGCTGAAGATTCTCTATAAGAGCCAGCTCGGCCATCTCACGGTCACTGAGATCCTTTATTATAACGGGCACTTCGGTCAGTCCGGCAATATGAGCAGCTCGCCATCTGCGCTCACCGGCAACGATCTGATAGCCGCCAATGGCCTGAGAGCGAACAATTATAGGCTGGATGATGCCTACTTCCTTAATGGAATCGGCAAGCTCCTGCAGAGACTCTTCATCAAAATTATATCTCGGCTGGTTGCGGTTAGGCTCTATCTCGCTAAGCTTGATAACATCAGCCGATATTCCGTTTTCCGCGACATTCTGGAAAAGAGCGTCAAGACCCTGACCAAGGCCTCCTTTGCGCTGTGCCATTTTTATTTCCCCTTTATTTATCTATTCTTTTTGATGAGTTCCTTTGCAAGGTCATCGTAGGCTATCGCACCTTTATTTCGCTTGTCAAAGGCACTTATCGGCTCACCAAAGCTGGATGCTTCGGACAAGCGCACGGTGCGAGGAATGACAGTCTTGAATACCTGCCTTGGAAAGTACTTTTTGACCTGCGCCACGACCTCCTGCGTAAGGTTGAGACGGCTGTCATACATGGTCATAAGTACGCCTTCTATCTCTATCTGAGGATTGTACATTCTCTTTATCTTGCTCAGTGTGTTTGACAGATGAGAAAGTCCCTCAAGAGCAAAAAACTCGCACTGAACGGGAACAAGCAGTGTATCTGCCGCGCTGAGAGCGTTGATCGTAATCAGACCGAGAGAAGGAGGGCAGTCGATCAATATGAAATCAAATTTATCTCTTATGGAAGCAAGGGAACGCTTGAGCATATACTCTCTGTGCTCCTGCCCCACCAGCTCTACCTCAGAGCCGGCAAGCTCCATGCTGGAAGCTATGATCCACAGATTATTGAACTTTGTCTCTATAATCAGCTGGTCAGCGCTTACGCTGCCGGAAAGCAGACTATAGGATGATCTATCCCTCTGCGGCTTTGTAATTCCAAGGCCGGAAGTAGAGTTTCCCTGAGGATCAAGGTCTATAAGCAGGCATTTTTTCTTTCGTTCTCCCAGTGCTGCACTCAGATTGACCGCGGTCGTTGTTTTTCCAACTCCGCCTTTCTGATTGGCAATTGCGATTATTTTACCCAATTTTCATCACTCCATGTTGTTCTGGAGTAATTATACCATATACATTATGATATTTCTACCCGCAATCGCTCATTTTCTGACTTATTTCCGCTTGTTTCACATGAAACATTTGCATATTTGAAAAGCACAGCAGGCCTGACTACATTTGGTCAGGCCTGCTGTGCTTTTCAGGACATAATAAGAAAAGGGAGCTTTGTTGTAATCTTCTTCATTTTCGACAATCAAATCATACCACACTTGTGTCTGAGAATTTGTCGAAATACGTAGCTGACAAAAAAGATTACAGTGGCTTCTTCTTTATAACGGGAGCTCTGCGCGGGTATTTATCTGCCGTGTCGCTGATTTTCTCAACAGTTATTATCTGTCTTTCGCTGCCGTCAGGCAAAACGAAATCTTTCCTTTCACTTATTCTTCCACCGAGAATTTCAATTCCGCCGGACGCAAATTCCAGTTCATCGTCAGCTTTACCCTTCATTGCCAGCATCCGCCCGTTTACAGCAGTCAAAGGAAGACAGTATTCCGCAAGAATATTCATTGGCGCTACAGCTCTGGCAGTAGTCATGGAGAATTTCTGTCTGTATTCCGGCATATGACCTACGTCCTCTGCCCTTCCGTGTACATATTCCATGCTTAGGCCAAGCTCATTGCCCACTGCTTTTAGAAATCCAAGCCTTTTTTCAAGGCCATCTATGAGGGTAACACTTGTGTCCGGCCTGAAAATCTTTATAACCATGCCAGGAAAACCGGCTCCGGTTCCGACATCGGCAATAATTTCATCCTCCGCGCACAGCTTTGCCGCGAGAAGACAATCGAGAAAATGCTTTGTCTCTATCTCCTCCGGGTCAACTATGGCTGTGAGATTCATTCTGGTATTCCAGTCCACAAGCAATTCCGCATATCGGTCAAGCATCGAAAGCTGATCGTTGCTTAGCAGGATATCAAAGCATTCTGCCTTTGCCCTCATTCTTTCCTTATTGATCATTACTTTTCTCCCTCTTGGTAAGCCAGATAAGCAGCACAGAGACATCTGCCGGCGATACTCCGGAGATTCTCGAAGCCTGACCTATGCTGGCAGGCTTGATTTTGTTCAGCTTTTCTATTGCCTCTAATCTCAGACCTACAACGCAGTTGTAATCGTCTATCTCAGGAAGTTTTCTCTCCTCAAGCCGTTTTACTTCTTCTACCGCAGCCAGTTCTCGCTTAATGTAGCCTTCATATTTGATTTCAGTTTCCGCCTGCTTCCATATCTTTATAGGCAGAGCAGGGCGGTTTACATCCACCTCTGCAAGGCATTCATAGTCTATCTGAGGTCTCTTAAGCAGATCATCCATGTGAACGCCCGTCGATACCGGCGATGTTCCACGTGAAACAAGTATATTATTAAGCTGATCCGTCGGCGAGAAAACAGTTTTTCTGATTCGTTTAATCTCGTCGATCTTTGCCTGCCGGCGGGAAAGATATGCCTGATAATGTTCCTCATCCACCAGACCTATGCTGTAGCCAAGCTCAGTAAGTCTTTCCTCGGCGTTATCCTGACGAAGAAGAAGACGATATTCCGACCGGGATGTCATCATCCGATAGGGATCGGTAACGCCTTTTGTTACAAGATCATCTATCAGCGTGCCGATATAGCTCTCATTACGCTTGAAAATAACTCCTTCAAGACCCTTTGCATTCCTCGCTGCATTGATGCCAGCCACTATTCCCTGGGCCGCGGCTTCCTCATAACCCGAGCTGCCGTTAAACTGCCCTGCGCCGTAAAGGCCCGGATAATCCTTAAACTCAAGGGTAGGACGAAGCATCTGAGGATCTATGCAGTCATACTCAATGGCATAAGCCGGGCGCATGATATGTACGTTTTCAAGACCGTCCATTGTCTTGTAAAGAGCTATCTGCACATCTTCAGGAAGAGAAGAGGATATTCCCTGCAGGTACATTTCCTCGGTATTAAGTCCGCAAGGCTCAATAAAGCACTGATGACGCTTCTTTTCCGAAAATCTTACTACCTTATCCTCTATACTGGGACAGTATCGAGGGCCTACGCCTTCGATCTGACCGCCATACAGCGGAGAGCGATGGATATTATCCATGATGACCTTCTTTGTGCGCTCATTTGTCCACGACACATGGCAGACGGCTTTGTTCTCTATCTGATAGGTTGTATCGCTGGAAAAAGGAGTGACAGGCTCATCTCCCTGCTGGCATTCCAGTCCGGAGAAATCTATTGAGCTTTTCAGCACGCGTGCCGGAGTTCCGGTCTTGAATCTTCTCAGCTCTATACCAAGAGCCTTCATAGATTCTGACAACGATGTCGCCGCAAACATTCCATCAGGGCCGCCGTCGTAATTGACATCGCCCACAAATATCTTACCGCCAAGGAAGGTTCCCGACGCGATAATTACGCACTTGGTGCTGTGTCGTGCCCCGAGACGAGTAGTAAGTACCCACTGATTGTTTTCTTGTTCAAGGGAACATATTTCCGCCTGCTTGAGAAAAAGATTCTCCTGCTTTTCAAGAGCGTGCTTCATATATTCGCTGTATTTTCTGCGGTCAACCTGCGCCCTTAAACTCTGCACAGCAGGGCCTTTGCTCATGTTGAGCATACGGCTCTGTATAGTTGCGGTGTCTGCCGCTTTTCCCATTTCTCCCCCAAGAGCGTCTATTTCAAATACAAGGTGACCTTTCGCGGTTCCGCCAATGGCAGGGTTGCAGGGCAGGTTACCAACCGCATCCATATTAATGGTAAATATAGCAGTCCTGCAACCAAGACGGCTTGCGGCCAGAGCTGCCTCTATTCCGGCGTGTCCCGCTCCGATTATAGCAACATCAAAGCTTTCGGCCTGATAATTCATAATTAATACCTTCTTTTTTATTTTCCGACACAGAACTGTGCGAACACTCCGTCAATAATTCTGTCGGTCGCCTTTTCTCCCGTCAGCTCCAGCAAGCAATCTATTGCTCCCTGAACAGACACTCCAATCGCGTCAAAGGTCACTCCCGACACAGCAGCGTCATATGCCTCGCTCACTGCTTCATAGGCTCTTATCACGCAATTATGCTGTCTTTCGTTGATGACCACACCCGTGGACGGATCAAGATTAGAAAGGTCTGTTACTTTCATTACAGCGTCACTTAATTCACTGATTCCTTGTCCGTTCAATGCCGTCATATATACTATATGTTTAAATTTATTATTTATATACTCTATGTTTATTTTACATTGTTTATCGCTTTTATTGATAACCGCTATTGCTGTTTTATCTCCCAGCTGATCGATCAGAGCCTTATCGTCCTTATCCAGCTCATCTGAACCGTCAAATACGGCAATTACCAGCGCGCATTCGGACAATCGTTTCCATGTGCGTTCCACACCTATCTGCTCAACCCGGTCGTCAGTGTCGTGAAGACCGGCTGTATCGGATATTTTAAGAATGCAGTCTCCGAGGTTTATCTTTTCTTCCACAAGGTCTCGTGTTGTTCCGGGAATGTCTGTTACAATGCTGCGCTCACAGCCGGCAAGCAGATTCATCAGCGTTGACTTTCCCACATTTGGCTTTCCGCATATAACGGTGTCTATTCCCTCTCTGAGCATCTTACCGGCTTCGCCATTGTTCTTCACCGCATAAAGCATATCCTTTGCCGCCGAAAGTGTTTCCACCAGCTCTTCCTGCGTCACCTCAGGTATTTCTTCTTCATCCGGATAGTCGCACCACGCTGATATCTTTACCGACATATCGGTGAGCAAATCGGCTATCTCCATTATTTTTTTGAAGAGGTGGCCGTCATGGGCTCCTTTGGCCGCCAGTGCCGCTTGCTTTCCTTCGGCGGAAATAATGGACATTACAGCTTCCGCCTGGGTAAGGGACAGCTTACCGTTCTCAAAGGCTCTGCGGGTATATTCACCCGGTGCCGCGGGCTTTGCTCCCTGCTCAATACAAGCGCGCAGGGTCATACGGGTCACAGCAAGGCCGCCGTGGCAGCACAGCTCCACAACATCCTCACCCGTATAGCTTTTCGGGCCTCTGTACACTATAGCAATGGCTTCGTCTGTCCATCCGGTACTGTCATGTACATTTCCGTAATGTGCCTTGTAGCCTTCCGATTGGGCAAGCTTATTTCCGGAGGCACATCTGAAAACCTTGTCGGCAAGCTGAATGCAGCCTTCTCCGGACAGTCTCACGATGCCTATACCGCCTACTGCCTGACCCGTAGCTATCGACGCAATAATACTCATTTTATCCATTCCTCGTTTCACATGAAACATAGCAAAACCGGCCTTTTCTAAAAACACATGGGGTACTGACGTTTCATCAATACCCCATGTGCAGCTGGTTATTCGTTAATTTCTTCCTTCTTCTTAGGAACTATGCGGCCGTACAGAGGAGCACTGGTATCCTTTCTTGCCTCTCTGGGCTCAGCGGTGTTCTCGCTGGGATTAGAATAGCTGCGCTGCTTGTTGTAGCCGCCGTTGTAATCCTTGCGACCGCCGCGATTGTAGCCACGGTTGTAGCCGCCGCGGCCGGAGGAATCACGGTTATATCCGTCGTTGTTGTAACCGCGGGAATATCCGCCGTTATTTTCGGAATCATAGCTGTCGTCGCGGTTGTAGCTGCGGTTGTATCCACCGCCACGGCGTCCGCCGTAACCGCCTCTCTGCTGATAACCACCGCGGCGTCCGCCGTAACCGCCGTTGCCACGGCTGTTATAGCCGCCCTTGCTGCGGTTATGGTTCACAGGCAGACCATCTTCGCCTTCTGCCACGCCCACCGGGCCGATAACGACATGACGCTTGGCGCCTTCGTCAACAGACCAGCTTGTAGCGCCTTCGATGGACTGAACAGCGGTGTGAACGATTCTGCGCTCATAGGGATTCATAGGATCAAGAGCCAGATTGCGGCCTATCTTGATGCTTCTCAGAGCGGTCTTCTTAGCGAGATTTTCAAGAGAGCCTTCTCTCTTTTCACGGTAGTTTCCGATATTGATGGCCACACGGAAATATTCATCTCCGCTGTTGTTGGCAGCCAGACTTACGAGGTACTGCAGAGCAGCCAGGGTCTCACCGCGGCGGCCGATCACAGCGCCCAGATTGTCGCCCTTGAGCTCAAGAGAAACGCCGTTTCCGTCTTCGTTGGGTACGATCTCGATAGTGACGTTTTCAAGGCCCATCGCGTTGATGATATTCTGCAGATAATCCGCAGCCTTCTGTCCCTGCTCGGATACCTCACAGGCCGCTTTTACGGGAGCTTCCTGAACGATATCCTCCTCGATCTCTTCTTCGATCTCTTCTACTTCAGGGTCATCGGTCTCAACATAAACGCGAACGCTTGCCGGAGATCCTCCGAAAAGACCAAATGTCTTGCTCTTGGGAAGTTCAATTACCTCAAACTGAACATCATCGCGGGACATACCAAGTTCTTTACATCCGTTTTCAATTGCCTCTTCAGTTGTCGCACCGTGTGCGATCACTTCCATAGTAATCAATTCTATATCACCTTTCTACCTGCCGGATCTATTACTTCCGACATTGATTAAACAAATCATTTCTTTTTACCGACATACCCTCCGGGGTTGCCGCCCTTGTTCTTGTTGCTTCCCTTATTCTTTTTTCCGGATTTTACATTATTATCCGCACTCTTGACGGTTTTTTCCTTGATCTCGGGCATAACGGGCTTGAGCTTGATGGCGCCCTTTGCCTCGTTGATGCGCTTTACTGCTTCGCCCTCATCCAGCTTGAGGCGGGCGTTTCTTTCCGCTTCAGCCTTGGCATTCATCTTGACCGGCCCAAAGTATTCCTTTGTGATCCAGGACTGTACGGGAGAAAGCAGGCTGGACACGGTCCAGTAGAGGGGGAACGCGGCGGGAGTCTGGAGAGCGAACCAGAAGGACATACCACCGAAGACGATACCCATTATATTAGGATTGCAGCCCTGAGTGGCCTGAACCTTGTTCATCTTATTGGTGATCAGCATACTGCCGATCTGGACGATAACGACGATAAAGGCAAGGATAAGCGCGAGGTTGGCCGGCTTCATGCTGGCCTGCTGAAGAAGATCGAGGCCGAGGAATCCAAAGGAACCGGACATATCGATAATGCTTTCAGCCTTGTCGCCCATTATAGCCAGAGCCTGATCTGCCGCGGCGCTGTTCACAGCGTTGTCGACCATACCGGTGACACCGCTGAGGATCTGAGTCTCAGCCTGAGCAGCTTCGCCGGTAACGGAGGCAAATCCGCCGTTCTTGGCAACGTCTCTTATTCTTTCGATGAGTCTTACTTCATAATAGTAATTGGTGGAATCGGTAACGATGCCGAACACATCGCACAGCTTCTGAACCATTTCCTTGCTGACATGAAGAACATTGGTAAGGGGCTGACGAACAGCCGCGTACATACCGAACAGAAGGGGCATCTGGATGAGCATAGGCAGGCAGCCGCCGCTCATGGAAACGCCTTCCTTTGTGTAGAGCTCCTGCACAGCCTGATTGTATGCTTCCTTGTTATTGGCATACTTGGCTCTGAGTTCGTTCATCTTGGGCTGCAGTCTTTGCTGGGCAGCCATATCCTTCTGCTGCTTGATGGTCAGCGGGAACATAAGCAGACGGGTAACTATTGTAAAGAAAATAATAGCAACACCGAAGTTTTTAAATATAAAATAGAAGATCTGAATGAGATAGCCGAAAAGCGCTCCCAGTAAATCGGTCAAGCCGCAAGAACTACACATATGTGGAATAACCCCCGTATTATTAATGGTATATCACAGTGAATACCAATTTCTTGATAATTCCTCTGTTCTATTCACTTTTTTTTGACTTTTTTTCCGGTACCGGATCATATCCGCCCCTGCAGAAGGGATTGCAGCGCAGAATGCGCCACATGGCCATCAGCGACCCGCGAATAAATCCAAAGCGTTCTATTGCCTGTATACCATAAGCCGAACAAGTAGGCTCAAACCTGCAGCACGGAGCAGTTCTTGACGATATATGTTTCTGATACAAACGAATAAGCTTTATACCGCCTCGCTGTAATATATTCATATGTTACCCTTGCTTTCCGGCAAAAGACCCATCTCGGTCAGCATCCTGCTAAGCTGTCTGTAAACATCCTGCATTTTAAGGTATGGTGTCCTTGTCCGTGCCACAATAACAATATCCCAGCTTCCCCGGATATCATTTTCGCACAGTCTTATAGCCTCTCTTATCAACCGCCTCGCGCGGTTGCGCGCCACAGCCTTTCCCACCTTTTTACCGGTGGTAATACCCACTCTGACGCCGCCTTTTTTTCTTTTCAGACAATAAACGACCAAGCCTGCGGACACGGAATTCTTTCCGCGTCCGTAAGCTCTTCTGAATTCATAGTCGTTTTTCAGCGTGAGACAACGCTTGTACATATTTCTGAAAAATTATTAGCACTTATCAAAAAAGGCCACGCAGAGGTGGCCTTGACCGGCTCTTTCAAACCGATCTTTTCTGTCGCCTTAAGCTATTAATAAGTCAGGGTCTTTCTGCCCTTTGCTCTGCGGCGAGCAAGTACCTTGCGACCGTTCTTGGTGGACATTCTCTTTCTGAAGCCGTGCTCCTTCTTGCGCTGGAGCTTCTTGGGCTGGTAAGTTCTGAACATTGCCATGCTTTGCGACCTCCTTTCGTCTGCTGGAAAATCTGTCTGCCTTGTCTGACAGACAGCCCTACATCGCAACATTATAGCCTATAACTATCCTTAATGTCAACCGATTTTTTTATTATTATCAGCATATTTAAGCCACTCTTGTGTTATCCGCGATAATTATATACTACCCGTTGTATTTAAGTAATATTTGCATCGGCATAATACACTATATTTACTCTGTTAAAAAATTTAATTTATCAGTGGTATTTCTTTCTCTTGTGTGGTATACTATATAGGATTTATTAATTACAATTAAATGCACAAGGAGAACGCACCCTTTATGAATTCAGTATATGACCTCTGGAGACAGATAACTCCCTCTCTCCACGAAGAAATCGGAGACACAGCTTACAACGTCTGGATAAAGCCCATCCAGCCCGTGGAAATGACCGCCAAGGAGTTTGTGCTCAAGGTTCCCTCCTCCATGCACAGAGATATCGTCGCCGGCAGATTTGTCGAAAAGCACATCAAGCCCAAGCTCAACGAGCTTCTGGGAATAGACATGGATATCCGGCTCGTTCTCGAAGAGGATATGGAAAGTGCCCGGTCACTTCCTCTTGAGCTCACCGATTCCGGCTATGAATATACCTTCGACACCTTTATCGTTGGCTCCTCCAACCACTTTGCCCACGCGGCGGCTCAGTCCGTAGCCCAGAATCCCGGCGGCAGCTACAACCCGCTTTTTATCTACGGACCCTCCGGTCTTGGAAAAACTCACCTTCTCTTCGCCATCCGTGACCAGATACTGCGAGCCAATCCCAGCGCCAACATCGTGTACATAAAGGGAGACCAGTTCACCAACGAGCTCATTGAATCGGTCGCCAAGGGAACCATGGCCGATTTCCGCAACAAGTACCGCTACGCCGATGTTTTCCTTATGGACGACGTCCAGTTCATCGGCGGCAAGATCTCCACTCAGGAGGAGTTCTTCCACACCTTTGAAAATCTCTATCAGGAGCACAAGCAGATCGTTCTGACCAGTGACCGTCCTCCCAAGGAGATAAATACCCTTGAGGATCGCCTGCGCAGCCGCTTTGAGCACGGACTGCTGGCCGATGTACAGCCTCCCGAGTTCGAGACCAGAATGGCCATCATCAAGCGCAAGGCCGCTTATTTCGATCTCGACATTCCCGACGCCACCTGCGAGTTTATAGCCACCAAGATAAAGTACAATGTCCGTCAGCTTGAAGGCGTCGTGAAAAAGCTCAATGTCATGTGCGTAATGGATAAGGAAAAGCCCTCCATCGCCACCGCCACCGCGGTGATAAAGGAGATCCAGAACGATGTGGAGCCCTTCCCTCTCACCATTGAGCGCATCGTCGAGGAGGTTTCCAGAGTTCTTGAAGTCTCTACCGAGGACATCTACAGCCGCCGTCACGCCCAGAAGATATCCCTCGCCCGTCAGGCCTGTATGTACTGCATCCGCGAGACCACCGATCTTTCCTTTGAGGACATCGGCGCCAGCTTCGGCGGCCGCGACCACACCACCGTCATCTACGCCGTGCAGCGCATAACCCAGCTCATGGATCAGAAACCCGACTTCAAAGCCCTGATTCAGGATATCATAAATAATATCCGTTCCTGACAAGCGAATAAACCGGGTCATTCAGACCCATCATTATATATACCTTTTCAGCTTTGTTTTTCCACGGGTTTAAAGTGGAATCAACGTTGAATTCTGTTTATGTATGTTAATAACACCGACAAGCTTCAACATTTCCCAACACTTGTCCCCAAACCACAATTTTTTATTAACATTCAATTTTTCCCGCTTAAAAGCCATCCAGACGGTTTTTCAACAGGTTCAACGCCCCCTACTACTACTACTTTTTACTTAAGATATTCTTATTGCTTTGATCCGGCTGAATTTTCGTTTTCCGCCCTCCGGGCGAAAATGAGAAGCCCAGCCGCGACAAGGAGGAAATTATGAGATTTGAATGCAACAGAACCGAGTTTCTCGATGCTCTGATAAACTGTTCAAGAGCCGCGGCACAGAAATCCGCGCTGTCGGTCATTGAGGGAATACTCATGCGTGCCGGAGGAAACGGGCTGCATATATGCTGCTACAACCTCGACATGGGTATAGCCAAGAACATCCCTGCCCATATTCACAGAACCGGCTCGGCGGTCATGCCCATGAGACTTATTGAAATGGTGCGCCGCCTTCCCGGTGAGCGTGTGATAATCGACTGCAGCGAAAAACTGGTGGTACATATCGAATCCGACCTTACGGAGTTTGATATCATCGCCATGCCTGCCGACGACTTCCCCGAGCTGCCGATCGTCGAGAGCGAATTTTCTGTCCAGATAGAGGAAAGCAAGCTGCGTTCCATTATTTCCCAGACCTCTCACGCCATTTACACCAACGCCGACAAGCCCATATATACCGGCGCTCTGTTTGAGGTGGACGACGGCAGTCTGAAGGTCACCACCCTTGACGGATGCCGTGTTGCCATCCGCAACGAAACGGTAAACAATGTGGGTTCGTGCAAATTCATCGTTCCCGGAAAATCCCTCACCGATGTTTCCCGTCTGCTTTCCGACAGCGAAGAGACGGCGGAGATAAATGTTGGTAAGCACAACATTGTGTTCCTCATCAACGGCTACAGTGTGGTTTCCCGGCTTCTCACCGGTAAGTTCACCGATTGCTCCATGCTCTTCAATCTCGCCGGCTGCAGCACCGTGAAGGTAAAGACCGCCGATGTTCTGGCGGCTGTCGAGCGAATGGCTCTTGTTATCAGTGAATCCTACAAAAGCCCGGTGCGCTGTTCCTTCTCCCGGAACAAGATACACTTCAGCTGTGAGACTCCCGTCGGCCGTGCCGACTCGGTCATTTCCAGCGTCAGCGACGATATAACCATGACCATGGGTATAAACAACCGCTTCATGGTGGATGCCTTCAAGGCGGTGGATACCGACGAGATCAGAATAATGATCGTTGACCGTATGCGCCCGATGATAATTCTTCCTCCCGAGGGCGAGCACTACAAATTCCTTATCATGCCGCTGAACCTCAACGACGCTCCCAAGGAAGAAAGTCCCGCGGCTCACGCTCCCAGAAAGATGGTGGAAGCGGAATACTCCTCCGGTGAAGGAGCGAATGAGGAAGAAGCTGATTTCGGCAGTGACCGTTACGACGACTAAAGGCAACACCGCACAATTCCCGTTTTAGAACTTAAGCACGATCTTGCTTGCATCTTTTCCGTCATACTTCACAAAAATACTCGCCAATACAAAAAGTATTGGCTCCGCTTTTTGTATTGTCTGAAAAAAAATCTGACTGCGTAATATCGCACTTAGAATTATGCGGTATTGCCTAAAATATCCGTCAATGGGCAGTAGTTGAAAGGAGAATGTATATGTATACTCTCGT
This sequence comes from Acutalibacteraceae bacterium, assembly GCA_045538015.1. Lineage (GTDB taxonomy): Bacteria > Bacillota > Clostridia > Oscillospirales > Acutalibacteraceae > SIG598. The sequence continues at coordinate 26,261 of JAZSQO010000152.1, forward strand.
AAAAAAGCTTTGCAAGGCCGCGGCTATTCTTGGTATAGCCCTTATAATCTGCGGAGTGGCGGCAGGTATGATGCTCTCCGATTTCAAGGAGCACGCCGTGGAGACTCAGGCTTACATCACCACTGTTGAGGAAGGCGGAGTTTTTACAAACGGCTACAAGGTAAATCTTCGTTATACGGTTGACGGCAAGAAATACGACGGCTCCATTGACAGCGGAAACCTTGGCGAGGCTTTTCGTCTGCTGGAGGCAAAGGCCGAAGCCTCGAATATGAATATCATCGATTATGTTGATGAAGTTTCCAACAAGGAAAAAACCGTGATGATATGCTACAACAGCGAGATTCCCGCCTCCATCAAATACGCCGGCTACGAAGAGGAAAGCAACGACTTTTACACCTGGGGCATCATAGCCCTTGTAGGCTCTATCGTTGTTGCTGTTGTCAACTCCACCATGAAGAAAAAGAAGGAAGAGCGTGCTGCTGAAAAGCGTCTTGAAAAGAAGCAGGCAAAGCAGCAGGGCAGATAAAAAATTATGACTAAGATAAATATTCAGACAGATTTTATAAAGCTGGACAGCTTTCTTAAATTTTCCGGCGCCGCTGCCGATGGCGGAGAAGCCAAAAGCCTTATAGCGGCAGGGCAGGTAAAGGTAAACGGTGAAGCTTGTCTCATGCGCGGAAAAAAGCTCTATGAAGGCGACAGAGTAGCTGTTGACGGCGCTGAATACGAGGTGGGACGAGATTAACATCACCGCCTTTTCAGCGTCCGGATTCCGCAATCTGGAAAAAATAGAGATAGAGCCATGCGCAGGAGTGAATGTTATCTACGGTGATAACGGCCACGGAAAGACAAATCTCCTTGAAGGGATAAGTATGTTTTCCGGAATGCGCAGCTTTCGCGGAGCCAGAAACAACCAGATGATAAAGGATGGAGAAAAGTTCTCCCGCCTTGAAACATCCTTCTTTGCGGAGGGCCGCCAGCAGGATGCCGCTATGGTAATAACCGACGGCTCCCGTGACCTTACTCTCAACGGAGTAAAAAAAGAGGCGGCCTCTGCCATGATAGGCCGCTTCTGCACCGTGGTGTTTTCTCCGGATCGGATGCTGCTGATAACCGGCGGAGCCTCCGAGCGCAGACGATTTATAGACGCCGCTATCAGCCAGATTCTGCCCGGATACACCTCTACTCTGTATAAATTTAATCAGATATTACAACAACGTAATACTCTGCTTAAAGAAATATCTTCAAATCCATCACTGAAATCAACCGTAGAGGTCTGGGACGCGTCCCTTGCCTCTTACGGCGCGGCTGTGATCTGCCGGCGGCATAATCTGATTTGTTCCCTCTCCCCCGCCGCCGCGGAAATATACGGCCAGATGTCCTCCGGGCGTGAACAGCTTTCCCTCCGTTATGACTGCTCTCTTGCCCGTTCTCTGCCGGAAGGCGAGCTTAAGGGCGCGGAATATGAGCAGGCTGTAAAGCAGATCGCCTTGCTGTATCAGGAACAGCTCAGCCAGACTCTTTCCGGAGATATGAAGCTGGGATATACCTTCCACGGCCCTCAGCGGGATGATCTCTCGGTGCTCATCAACGACCGTGACGCGCGGACATATGGCTCTCAGGGACAAAAGCGATCCTCGGTTCTCTCTCTGAAGCTGGCGGAGGCTTCCATTCTGGGAGATATACTGGACGAACGTCCGGTGGCTCTGCTGGATGATGTAATGAGCGAGCTGGATTCTTCAAGGCAGGATTTTCTCCTTAATCGGCTGAGTGACTGGCAGGTGTTCATCACCTGCTGCGATCCGGCGCCGCTGCGCCTCATGGACAGCGGGTGCATATTCCGCGTGGAAAACGGACGGGTCGAGCGGGAGAGAAGCTGCTGAGAAAGACTGGAGAAATGATATGCGCCGTAAAGTTACTTACCTTCGCGCGGGCGGCGACACCGTTCTGCGCAGTGACAGCATAATCGGCATATTTGACCTTGATAATACAACCACATCAAAGCATACGATCGCCTTTCTCAACCACGCTGAGCAGACGGGACAGGTTACGAACATAGCCCCGGATATTCCGGCCAGCTTCATCGTGACCAGCGATGGCGTGTACCTGACACAGCCTGCTCCCAGAACTCTGAAGGGCAGATTCATGTGAGCAAAACATTCTGTAGTTTAACATAACCATTCACACTTTCAACGGAGTTTTCCACAAAAAGTCCCGGTGGATAAATTGAGTTTAGCCCATAGCAATGCCAATATTACACTTTGCATCGGACTGCGTAAAAAAGTAAACCGTCGTAAAGTGGTTAAAATATAGAAATTATATTGTAACTTGTAATTTTTATACATAGAAATTACCGGAGGTAATCATTTTGAGCGAGTTAAACAATGTGAATCCCAACATTCCCGATGAGCAGGCCTATGACGAAACGCAAATTCAGGTTCTGAAAGGACTTGAGGCTGTTCGTAAGCGTCCCGGTATGTATATCGGTTCCACCGGCCCCAGAGGTCTTCACCATCTTGTTTACGAGATAGTGGATAACTCCATCGACGAGGCCATCGGTGGATATTGTGACAAGATCGATGTCATAATAGAGCCGGGAGATATCATTACCGTAAGCGACAACGGCCGAGGTATTCCTGTAGGTATCCAGCCCGACACAGGTCTTCCCGCCGTGGAGGTTGTTTTTACCATCCTTCACGCCGGCGGCAAGTTCGGAGGAAGCGGCTATAAGGTATCCGGCGGTCTGCACGGCGTCGGCGCTTCGGTCGTGAACGCTCTGTCCGAGTGGACAGAGGTCACGGTTTATGACGGAAGTCACATCAACCATATGCGCTTTGAGCGCGGCGACAAGGTGCAGGATCTCACCATTACCGGAACCACCGACCGCACCGGAACCACTGTCCGCTTCAAGGCCGATCCGGAAATTTTCAAAGAGACCACCGTCTACGACTTTGAGACCCTCGATCTCAGACTCAGAGAGCAGGCCTTCCTTAACGCGGGCATACATATCGAGCTCAGAGACGAGCGCGACCCGGAAAATATAAAGGTCGAGGATTATCATTATGCCGGCGGTGTCAAGAGTTTTGTGGAATACATCCACAGCAAGAAGCAGGTGGAGACCGTGCATGAAGAGGTAATTTTCATGTCCGGCTCCAACGCCGAGGATACCGCTTCGGTGGAGATCGCTCTCCAGTACAATACCGATTACACCGAGCTGCTCCTCACCTTCGCAAACAATATCCGCACCACCGACGGCGGTATGCACGAGGAGGGCTTCAAAAGAGCGCTTACCCGTGTTATGAACGATTACGCCCGCCGGTTCAATATCCTAAAGGATAACGATAAGAATCTCTCCGGCGACGATGTGTGCGAGGGTATCACCGCCATCGTAAGCGTCAAGGTCAAAGAGGCTCAGTTTGAGGGTCAGACCAAAACCAAGCTGGGCAACACCGAGGTGAGAACTCTGGTGGACAACATCGTTTCCGAAAAGCTGTCCACCTATCTTGAGGAAAATCCCGCTGTTGCCAAGGCTATATTCAACAAGGCTCTTGAGGCCGCTCGTGCCCGTGAGGCCGCCCGAAAGGCAAGAGACGCCACACGCCGCAAGTCGGCTCTGGACGGTGCCGGCCTGCCCGGTAAGCTGTCCGACTGCATCGATCGTGATCCGGTCAAGGCTGAGATATTCATCGTAGAGGGAGACTCGGCCGGCGGCACGGCCAAGGAGGGCCGTGACCGTCACTGTCAGGCTATCTTACCTCTGTGGGGTAAGATGCTCAACGTTGAAAAGGCCCGCCTTGACAAGGTATACGGCAACGAAAAGCTGATGCCGGTGGTCATGGCTCTTGGCTGCGGCATAGGAGACGACTTCGACCTGAGCAAGCTCCGTTATCACAAGGTTATAATCATGGCCGATGCTGATGTCGACGGCTCCCACATCCGTACCCTGCTCCTTACCTTCTTCTTCAGATATATGCGTCCTCTGGTGGAAAACGGCCACGTGTGCATCGCTCAGCCTCCCCTCTACCGCGTAAGCTACAAGAGAATGGAGCTGGAGGCGGCCACCGAGCAGGAAAAGGACGAGATAGTCGCCGAGCTGGGTGAAGACGCCAAGGTCACCAAGGTAAAGGACGACAGCGGAAATGTCATAGAAGGCAAATATAAGATATCCAAAAAGGATATGCACTATTACGCCTTCTCCGACGAGCAGAGAGATGATATCCTCGCCCGCAGAGGCTCGGCCGATGATATCCAGCGCTACAAGGGTCTCGGTGAGATGGATAAAGACCAGCTGTGGGAAACCACAATGGATCCCGAGCGCCGGCTCATGCTGCAGGTCCGCATAGAGGACGCCATGGCCGCTGACGAGGTGTTCTCCATCCTCATGGGCGACAAGGTAGAACCCCGCAGAGAGTTTATTGAGCAGAACGCCAAGTATGTTCAGAATCTCGATGTGTAATATTTGCTCCGAACTTTAAAAAGACCAGAAAGGCAATGTCAAGATTGAATTGACCAGCTGCAAAATAAATTTTCCGAGGCTGATTACAAATTGTTGAAAAGTCGGTGGAAAACCTTAAAAGTTCAAGGAATATCCCGAATACGCAAAGTTATTAAAATATAAAACGAAACATTATATAAAATCGTAAAATATGTAATTTTGTGAAAATCAAAGAATACATATGATAGAAAATGATGTTTTGTGAAAGAGGCATGGATTATTTATGGACAATTACCTTAATAACAGCATAAAGACCGGAAATAAGCTGGTGGAGGTGGGTATCGAGAACGAAATGAGAAAATCGTTCCTCGATTACTCCATGTCGGTCATTGTTTCCCGTGCTCTCCCCGATGTAAGAGACGGACTCAAGGCGGTTCACCGCCGTATTCTTTACGCTATGTACGAAGACGGCATCACTCCCGATAAGCCCTACAAGAAGTGCGCTACCACAGTCGGTAACGTGCTTGGCCGTTATCATCCTCACGGCGACGCGTCGGTGTATGACGCCCTCGTCCGTCTGGCTCAGGATTTCTCCATGCGGGAAATGCTGGTCGACGGCCACGGCAACTTCGGTTCCGTGGACGGAGACCCGCCCGCTGCCTATCGATACACCGAGGCCAGAATGAGCAAGATATCCATGGAGATGCTCTCCGACATAGAAAAGGAAACCGTCGATTTCATTCCCAACTTTGACGATTCCCGCAAGGAGCCTACTGTTCTTCCCAGCAAGTATCCCAACCTGCTGGTCAACGGCTCCACCGGTATAGCTGTCGGTATGGCCACCAATATTCCGCCTCACAACCTGCGGGAGGTCGTGGATGCCGCCAAGCTTCTGCTGGAGGATCCCGACGCCACCCTTGAGGATCTGATGGAGTGCATTCCCGGCCCGGACTTCCCCACCGGCGGCATCATCATGGGCCGCTCGGGAATCCGCGCCGCTTACGGCACCGGCCGCGGAAAGATCACCCTGCGCGCCAAGGCCGAGATCGTGGAAAACAACAAGGGACGCACTCAGATTCTTGTCACCGAGCTTCCCTATCAGGTGAACAAGGCTCGCCTGATCGAAAGCATTGCCGATATGGTCAAGGACAAGCGCATCGAGGGAATCTCCCGTATCGAGGATCACTCCGACCGCGCCGGTATGTGCATTACCATCGACGTCAAGCGGGAAGCTTCCGCCGGTGTCGTTCTCAACAATCTTTACAAATTTTCCCAGATGCAGATAACCTACGGCGTTATAAATCTGGCTATAGTTGACGGTGTTCCGAAGGTTCTTACCCTGAAGGATATGCTGATGGAATACATAAAGCATCAGATCCAGATCATTCTGCGCCGTACCATCTTTGACCTGCGCAAGGCCAGAGAGCGCGCTCACATTCTGGAAGGTCTGGTCAAGGCTCTTGACTACATTGACGAGGTCATTGCCATCATCCGCGCCTCCAAGAGCATTCCCGAATCCAAGGAGCGTCTGTGTGAGCGCTTCGGTCTTGACGACATTCAGGCCACCGCTATCGTCCAGATGCGTCTGGGACAGCTGTCCGGTCTGGAGCGGGAAAAGATCGAGGATGAACTGGCCGAGATCAAGGTAAAGATCGCCGACTACGAAGATATCATCGCCAGTGAGGCTCATCGCAAGGCCATCGTCAGCGAGGAGCTGTCCGCCATCTCCAAGCGCTACGCCAGCGAGCGCAAGACAGTCATCGAGACCATTTCCGGCGAAATGGATGTTGAGGATCTTATTCCCGAAGAGGAATGCGTCATCACCCTCACCGCCATGGGCTACGTCAAGCGCCAGAAGATGGAAAACTACCAGCTTCAGCACCGCGGCGGCCGTGGCATCTCCGGAATGCAGAAGCGCGAAGAGGACACTCCCATGGAGATGTTCATCGGCTGCACCCACGACTATGTCATGTTCTTTACAAATCAGGGCCGTGTCTATCGCCTCAAGGGCTATGAGATCCCGGAGGGCGGACGCAACGCCAAGGGCATGAATATAGTAAACATTCTTGAGCTTCAGCCCGACGAAAAGATCACCAACATGATCCGCGTCGAGCGTGAATACGAAGAGGAGCGGTACATGGTCATGGTGACCCGTGCCGGCGTTATCAAGCGAACTCCTCTGAGTGCTTTTGCCAACTGCCGCAGACGCGGACTTATCGCCCTGACTCTCCACGATGACGACCAGCTTGTATGGGCCCGTCTGACCGAGGGTGACCGTGAGCTGATAATCGGAACAAAGAAGGGTATGGCCATCCGGTTCAAGGAGACCGATATCCGCATTATGGGCCGTACCGCCGCCGGCGTGCGCGGTATCAGACTGCAGGAGGGCGACAGCGTCATAGGCATGGCCGTCATCCGCTCCGACGCCCGCATTCTCACCGTCAGCGAAAACGGCTTCGGCCGCGTTTCTCCCGTTGAAAATTACCGTATGCAGTCAAGAGGCGGCAAGGGTATCACCAACTACCGCACCGCGGTGGGCGATGTGGCAGCCATCCGCGTGGTTGACGATGACGACGATATCATCATCATCAACGATGCCGGCGTAATCATCCGCATAGCTGTCGCGGAAATCCGCGAGTGTGCCCGCCCGGCAAAGGGCGTGCGGCTCATGCGTCTTGCCGACGATGTGAAGGTGGCGGCCATTGCCCGCGTCAAGCACGACGACGGAGAGGCCGACAAGCTGGAGCAGGACGAAAACGAGAATCCCGACGAAGGTCTTGAGACCGCTGAAGAGGCATCCGCCGCGGAGTCCGAGGAAGCTGAAGAATCCGAAGAAGCGGACGAGACCGAAGAATAAAGCAATAAATGAATATCTTTGAATTCAAAGAAGAATTCTTTGTAATCGACTCCGAAAATCTTGAGCAGATATCCAGCAGACTATACGGTTATACTTTGCTGGACGGTATGCTGATAGAGGATGAGCTGAAGCTTTCATCCAAGAAGCCGGACGGCGACGGAGCGTATGTATACGTTGAGCGCCTGGGTGACAAGATTCTTGTCACCCAGGATTTTATCGGAAGCTTTGGTCTGTATCTGTACAGAAATGAAGATTATTTCGCGCTCAGTAATTCCTTTCTTACGCTTGTTGATCATGTAAAAAAGCGGTATATGATATCACTCAACCGTGATTTTGCTGACTATATGCTTGCCGCAGAGCTGTGCTCTGCGGCTTATTCGGAAACAATGGTCAGAGAAATTACGCTTCTTGACCGCTGCGCGAGAATTGAGATCGACGTAAGAACACGAGCTTTAGAAATCGGATATATCGACTACGAAGAAAATACGGTGGAGCTGAACAGCGAAGAGGGCATGAAGATCCTTGACAGCTGGTTCAGAAAATGGACTGCTTTTATAGAAAACGCCTGCCGCAGTGAAAGTGTGATTCAGTTTGACCTTTCGGGCGGATTTGACTCGAGGTTGACAATCAATCTTCTTCTCGGCGCCGGTCTGGATCGCAGCCGAGTGTTCATCAACTCCATGAATGACGGTCTGCACACCCATACCGAGGATTACGAAATTGCTTCACTCATAGCAAAAAAATACGGCTTTTCTCTGAATGACCACTCGGTGTTCAGGTCTGAAACTGAAAACTATACCCTTGACGACGCGATGAACATTTCCTTTAATCTCAAGCTGTGTTTCCACAAACAGATGTATATGCGTCTGGAGAGCCGGAATACACCTATCCACTATTTTGGAGGCAGCGGCGGAGAGTGCATACGCAGCTATTGGAACATCAGCGAAGATGAATATATCCAAAAAGCCGTGAAACGATGCGGCAGTCTGCCGGAAAGTGTGCGGGAAAGAGCAAAAAGCTCCACACAACGTGTTCTGAAGGATTCCTTTGAAGGCATAAAGAAAAAATATCGATCCTATGGAAGAGAGATAGCCCCGGAGGACCTTGCTCTGTTCCTCTACCGTGAGACAAGATGCAGAAATCACTTTGGCAAGGACTTTATGGAGAACTATTACGGAGGGGCGGTTAAATTTGCTCCTCTTCTGGACAGAGAGCTGCATCGTCTTAAACTTTCCGATCACAGCTGCACAGACAGAAATCTTCTGGCTGCTGTTATGCTGGACCGCAAGAATCCCGGACTGCTTGACTTCAGATTTGACAGCGGAAGAGCAATATCTGAGGGTACAATTGAGTACGCAAGGAAAATAAACAGTATCTACCCGGCTGATATGGCAGTACGGGAACAATCAGGCGCTGTAAATGACGCTGCTCCCCGTCCGAGAAAGCTGAAAAAGAACAGTAATCCTCCTATAAGCCAGAATGATATCAAAAGCCGGATACAGAGTGTTTTTGACTCTGTCGCGGTAAAAAAACTGTTTACGATGGTTTATCCCTGGGAGGTGTACGAGCATTTTCGCTCCGATGTGCGCTCAAGAGAGTACCAGTCCCTGCAGGGAGCATATACGGTTATCGGAATAAGCAGGATAGTCAAGGATTCAATAGCCAGCGAAAGCATGAAACAGACTGACGCGGCTTCGTCCTTCAGAAGCAATACGATTGTTCAAGATAATTCCGATGAGGAAGAAAGTCTGCTGAAATATGAATATCTGAAAAACCATATCACCGCGCGAATAGATATTCAAACCGAGAACAGCGCGGGAAACAGTATTGAACTCGTATCCGTGTCAGATAAAAAAGCAGAGATAACCAGTCCGAAGTGGATGTCTGAAAAGGGCGGCGGCTATTCTGTGGAGTCGGGCAAAGGCAGTCTGACTCTGAAGCTGAGATGCGTGGGAGCGGGAAGGATTCTTATCACTCTGAGAGGCAGAAATGTCTGTGATGAGAACAAAAAAAGGATACCGTTTTGGATAGACTATTACAGAATGGAAATAAATAAAACGGTATGCTTTGATAATCCTTCTGCGGTATGGCATGATAAGCCGCGGCGTATTGAGTACAGTGCTGCTGACGGTGAGATCATCAGCCTTTCGGTGGAATGGAAACCACACAACGAACTGATCTGCAAAACCAGTGAGCCATACGAAAAGGCAGCAAAGAATAATAGACCTGCAATCATAATGCGCATCGCCAGCAAGGCCGGAAAAGCAGCAGCATCAGTAAAAAAAGCTGCAGAATCGTTACTGAAACGGAAATAGAAGCAGAAAAGCGCTGTCTGAAACGTTAAGCGAAAGACAGTGCTTTTGCTTACACTGCAGCTCGAAAAGATTGTTAAAAAATTATTTTTTTCCGTATTATCCATACATTTAACAAAGATTTGTCGCTTTTTTGACTTTACAGAATCAATTAAAACTGTTATTATAATGGTTGACAAAAACAGATAACGGAAATTATGCGGTCATCCAGACGGCGTATCCGAATCTGTAACCTATAAGGAGGAATTAAAAAGCATGGCAAGAACCAAGAAAACCATGGATGGTAACTCCGCTGCCGCACACGTTTCGTATGCGTTTACCGATGTAGCTGCCATCTACCCCATCACTCCCTCTTCGGTCATGGCTGACGAGACCGATAAGTACGCTGCCGCAGGCGGCAAGAACCTGTTTGGCCGCGAGGTCCGCGTGACCGAAATGCAGTCCGAGGCCGGTGCCGCCGGTGCCGTTCACGGCTCTCTGGCTGCCGGTGCTCTGACCACCACCTATACCGCATCTCAGGGTCTTCTTCTGATGATCCCGAATATGTACAAGATGGCCGGTGAGCTGCTGCCCAGCGTTATCCATGTTTCTGCTCGTGCTCTGGCTTCCCACGCTCTGTCCATCTTCGGCGACCACTCTGACATCTATGCCTGCCGTCAGACCGGTTACGCAATGCTGTGCGCCAACAACCCCCAGGAAGTTATGGATCTGGGTGCTGTTGCCCACCTTGCCGCCATCAAGGGCCGCGTTCCCTTCCTGCACTTCTTTGACGGTTTCCGTACCTCCCACGAGATCCAGAAGATCGAAGTCTGGGACTACAACGATCTGGGCGAAATGCTCGACTGGGACGCTGTCAACGAGTATCGCCGCCGTTCCCTGAATCCTGAGCATCCCGTCCTGCGCGGTACCGCTCAGAATCCTGACATCTTCTTCCAGGCTCGCGAGGCCTGCAACAGCTACTACGAGGCTGTTCCCGGCATCGTTGAAGAGTACATGGATAAGGTCAATGCCAAGATCGGCACCAACTACAAGCCCTTCAACTACTATGGCGCTCCCGATGCCGACAAGGTCATCATCGCCATGGGTTCTGTGTGCGACACCATCGAAGAGACCATCGACTACCTCACCGCCAAGGGTGAAAAGGTCGGTCTTGTCAAGGTTCGCCTGTATCGTCCCTTCAGCGCTGAGCGCCTGATCGCCGCCATCCCCGCGACCGTCAAGGCTATCGCTGTTCTGGATCGCACCAAGGAGCCCGGTGCTCTTGCTGAGCCTCTGTTCCTTGATGTTGCTGCCGCTATCGCCGACAGCAAGCTTGCCGGCGTGAAGATGGCCGGCGGCCGCTATGGTCTGGGTTCCAAGGATACCACTCCCGCTCAGATCATCGCCACCTACCGCAACCTCGAAGCCGCTGACATGAAGAAGCGCTTCACCCTCGGCATCAACGACGATGTCACCTATCTGTCTCTGACCGAGACCGAGAACCCCAACACCACTCCTGCCGGCACCACCTGCTGCAAGTTCTGGGGTCTGGGTTCTG
>JAZSQO010000135.1:0-25934 GCA_045538015.1 Acutalibacteraceae bacterium
TCCCACCACGATGTGGTGGCGGCGGAGGGCGAATGGGAGCACGAACCCTTCGGCGGCCGGATCGCGGAGGGCAGGCTGTGGGGCCGCGGCACGGTGGACACCAAAACGCCGCTGTTTGCCGAGTTTTCCGCCCTTGAGGAACTGCTGGCCGAGGGCTATGAGCCGCCCTGCAATGTGTGGATAGGTTCCTCTCACAACGAGGAGCTGGGCGGCGACGGAGTGCCCGGGGCGCTGGAATATTTCCTTGACAACGGCATCACCTTCGAGGTTATTCTGGACGAGGGCGGAGCCGTGATCGACCCGCCTCTTGGCGGCATGAAGTGCGAAAAGTGCGCCATGGTGGCCATCCACGAAAAGGGTCGCGGCCGCATAACCTGCACCGCTGCCGACGGCGAGGGTCATTCCTCGCTGACCGCCGCGGTCAGCCGTCCCGCGGCGGAGCGCATGGCCGCGTTCATCACCGAAATATCCTCGGGTGAGATATTCAACCGCCGCCTCAACGACCAGGTCAGAGCCATGCTGGAGGGTCTGGCGCCCTACTGTGCCCTGCCCATGAAGGTGATCCTCTCCAATCTGTGGTGCTTCGGCGGTCTGCTGGAAAAGATAATGCCCCGCCTCAATCCTCAGGCCGGAGGAATGATAGGCACCACCTGCTCGGTGATAAGCATTGAGGGCAGCTCGGAAAGTAAAAAATGTACCGCGAAGCTGTCCTTCCGGGCGGTCAATGCCCTCGATCTCGTCAGCGACTTCAAGGCGCTTCAGACCGTGGCGGAAAAGCACGGCGTGACCGTTGACTTCGACGAGGACAGCGAGTACCACGCCGCCGCCGATATAAAACAGCCCGGCTACGCCTACACCATGGACTGCGTCGGCCGCGTGTTCCCGCATTACGCCGCCGCGCCCTTCATTCTTCCGGCGGGAACCGATGCCCGCCACTTCACCGATGTGTGCCGCTGTGTGCTGAGATTCGCGCCCATAGTGCTTTCAAAGAGCCAGCTGGCCTCCGTCCATTCGGAGAACGAGAACATAGACCTCGCCGCCATTCCGCAATGTGTGGACTTCTACCGGCTGTTCCTGCGGGAGTACCGGTGAGGGGCCGTTAGGGGCCGTTAAAGAATGAAGAATGAAGAATAAATAAGAGATAATAAATATCGACCCGCCGGAAGCCTTCTGACTTCGGGCGGGTCGATGCTTTTATTCACATATCACGGCAGTCTTTTGCCGCACTTCCGGCAGAAGGCGTAGCCGTCGCCGGCTTTGGCGCCGCAGTAGGGGCAGAAGAGGCTTTCGCCGCTCTCCTCCGGGCGGTCAGAGACCTCCGAATCGCCGCCGAAGCGGGTGCCGAGGGGGTCAGGCTCCTCGCCGTCCTCGGTGATGTCGAACACCGAATAGCGGTTCTCTCCGGTGGCGTTCCGGAAATTGTAAACCGCCTGAATGACCGCCACGGCGATGAACACAAGGCCGAACAGGGCAAACAATCCGCCGCCCATTCCGGCGGCTATGACCGTCCACAGCACGCCGAAGATGCCCGCGGCAACGGCCATTACGCCGCCCATCATGGATGGGCCTCTTCCGGGCTTAACACTTTTCATGCTCCTGCCTCCTTCGGGTCGGTTTAAGGCGATACCGTGCTTAAGTTCTAAAACGGAAATTGTGCGGTGTTGCCTTGAGATTACTGATTGGTCTCGCCGAGGAACCAGCCCTTTACCAACTGGCCGTGCTCGGAGAGGTCGGCGTCATTCCAGCCGCTGAGCTTCTTGCAGGATGGAATGATGACGCTGCAGGTTTCGTTCTTGTTGGAAAGGTTCCACGATATATAGCTGAGGTTGTGCTTGTCGATGAGCTTTTTCCACGCCTCGGCCTGAGTGTGATCCACCTCGCCGCGGCCGGTGGAATCGCAGGTGCCGAATTCGCTTATGAACACCGGCAGGCCGCCCTCGAGGCAGTCCTCCAGCTTGCTGCGCAGCCAGTACTTGTGGGTGCCGGCGTAGAAGTGCAGGGCGTACATCACGTTGTCGTAGTCAAGAGGCGCCTCAAGAGCCTTGTCGACGTCCTGACTCCAGCTGGGAGTTCCCACGATAATGAGGGCGTCGGGGTCGTTGGCGCGGATGGCGGGAATGACCATGTCGGCATACTCGCGCACATCGTCCCACAGGGTGGAGCCGTTGGGCTCGCTGCATATCTCGTAGACCACGTTGTCGCTTTCGGCGTAGTGGGAGGATATCTTGTCAAAGAAGGAAACGGCGTCCTCCACATTCTTCATGGGATTTTCGTCCCGGAGAACGTGCCAGTCCACGATTACATACAGCCCCAGCTCGGTGGCGTAGTCAACGCCGGAAATGACAGTCCGCTCAAGGAAGTCCTTGTTGCCGGTGCCGCAGTAGCCGCCGCTCTCGGTGGTGTACATGGAAAGGCGGATGCAGTTGAGATTCCATTCATCACGCAGGGTGAGGAAGGCGTCGTAGTTGACATACTGAGGATACCACGCGATGCCGTGGGTGGAAAGGCCGTACAGCTGATAGTTCCGGCCGTTCTCGTCCAGAAGGTCGGTGCCCTCGACCCGCAGCGCGCCGTGGCGCTCAAGGGGCGTGGAACCGGGATCATACTCGATCCCCGGCTCGTCCTCCGGGGCGGCGGAGGGAGTCTGGTTTTCAGCGTCGCTGTGGGAGGAAACAGATGCGATGGGAGCGCTGCCCGAGGGCATGACCGGCTCCGCGCAGCCGCTTACCAGCGTCAGGAGCATAAGCGCCAGACACAGTATCCGGATGTGTTTCTTTATGGTCATATTCTCAGTACCTTTCAATCAGCACAAGTAATCAAAAAAGGATAGCTTTACGACAATTATACCTTACCGGCGCGCAATAATCAAGTAAAAGCGTTTGTTTGCTGTTGAATCCGGCGAAATAATAATGTATAATAAATTATGAAAAGGCAGACACGGGAAATCTGTCTGAAAAATCACAAATTTTACACCTTGCCCCTATGGAAAAGCCGGAGGCGGTGAGGTATAATTAAAAGAACACTGCAATTTTTCGTTTGGGAGAGACTATGGAAGCATTCTGGGAAGGACTTAAAATCGTCGTCAGTGAGCTGCACTGGAACGACATAATTGACATAATTGTAATTGCCTACATCATCTACAAGCTGTTTGCCTTCATCCGGGAGTCGAGAGCTTCCCTGATAATCAAGGGTCTGCTGGTCATCGTCGTGGCCTACCTTGCCTCGGTGTGGCTGGATCTGCAGATGGTGTCCACTCTGGTGGAGACCATCGTGCGCTACGCGGGCATCGCGCTGGTCATCGTGTTCCAGCCCGAGATACGCAGCGTGCTGGAGCGGGTGGGACGCAGCCGGCTGGATGTGCGTTCCCTCTTTGACCGCTCCGAGGACGACAAGAAGCGGGGCGAGACCCTCAACACCATCAGCTGTGTGGTGGAAAGCACCCGCATCCTCAAAAAGCAGTGCATGGGCGCCCTCATCGTCTTTGAGCGGGAGGTCACCCTGCAGGAGATCATCGCCACCGGCATCAAGATGGACGCGGCGCCCAATGTGTCGCTCATCGCCAACATCTTCTTCAACAAAGCGCCTCTCCACGACGGCGCCATGATAATCCAGAACAACCGCATAACCGCCGCCAGCTGCATTCTGCCCCTGACCCAGAGCACCGACCTTGACCCCAACTACGGCACCAGACACCGGGCGGCCATCGGTATGTGCGAAAATTCCGACGCGGTGGTGGTGGTCGTCTCCGAGGAGACCGGCCGCATCTCGGTGGCCTGCAACGGCACCATCACCTCCACCTTCGACCCCGGCGAGCTTTCCGAGCAGCTCATAGCTCTGCTGCTGCCCGAGTCGCTGCAGGAAAGCGGCGAGGCCTCCGGCTCCATCGTCTCCAAGGCGGTGGCGCCCATCAGAAAATACTTCGGCACCCGTCCGGATAAGGAAGAAAAGGACGAGGCTCCCGACGACGGCGAAAAGACCGTGCCCGCCGCCGAAAAGCCGGAAAAGGACACGGCAAAAACCAGGCCCTCTCCCCGGGGCAAAAAGAACAAGGGCAAGGGGGGCAGGAAGAAATAATGGAAAAGCTGCAGAAGATTCTCAATAAAATTCAGGATTTCATCGACCGCGCAAGGCCCAGCGGCGGCTGGCTGTCCAGCAAAAAGCTGATGATGGCGCTGTCCCTCATCATCTCCATCGCCTGCTGGGTGTTCATCACCCTCCACGTCAACGCCGACAGCCAGACCACCATCACCGACGTGCCCATCCGCATCGACACCACCGCCATGTATGAAAGCTTCGGCCTTGAGATGATAGCCATCACCGGCCCGGAGGCCATCTCCGACGGCAAGGTGGATGTCGTAGTCACCGGCTCGGCCTTCCAGATCAGCCGGGTCACCGCCGACGACATCACCGTGGCAGCCCAGACCGGCAGCGTCAACAAGGCGGGCAAGTATCCGCTCTCCCTTGTGCTCAGCTGCGGCAATCGGGATGTCACCGTGGCCATGAAGGACAGCTACAAGACCGTGGATGTCTGGTTTGACAGCATCATGGAAAAGACCATCACTCTGGAAAAGCCTCTGGTCACCGGTATGTCTGTGCCGGCGGACAGCGGACTGATAATCGGCGAGCCCACCGGCGTGCTCAAGACCATTGACATCAGCGGCCCTGAGTCGGTGGTGGACAGAGTCGCCTCCGTCCAGCTCCGTGGCGTGCTGGAGCGGGAGCTCACCTCCACCACGGCGGTGGAGGGCACCCTGTGCTATCTTGACGAAAACGGCGAGCTTCTTGGCGAGGAGCTTACAAGCTACATAAGCATCCTCGACTACAACGGCCTTGAGGCCGTGGACGGCGTTGCCGCGGGAGCGCCCTCTCCCTCCGAGTGCGTCATCAGCGTTCCCATCCGCACCGAGTGCGAGCTGACCATTCAGCCCACCTTCCGCAACGCTCCCGAGGGCTTTGACGTCAGCAGCCTCAAATACACCGTCACTCCCTCCACCATCCGCCTTGAGGGCGACATCGATGTGATGAAGAAATACAGCGAGGACGGCGTGTACTCTCTGGACGGCATTGACCTGAGCACCGTTGTGCCCGGAGCCAGCACCTTTGTGGTCAAGCTCAACCTGAGCAGCGCCGTGTCCTCTCTGGACGGCGTGAGCGAGGTTCAGGTGGTGGTCAACATGAAGGGCTACGAAAAGAGAACCGTCACTGTGGACGGCGGGCAGATCACTCTGCTCAACGCCGAAGGACGCAGCGTGTCCGTGGCCAGCGAGGCTCTGGACGTGGTCGTAGTCGGCCCGACATGGGTGGTTGACGAGCTGACCGGCGGCGACATCGCCGTCACCGTGGACATGAGCGAGGACGAATGGACCGCCGGCGTGCGGGAGAAGAACGCCGCTGTCACCGTGGGCGACGGAAGTCGTTGCTGGACGGTGGGCACCTACACCGTCAAGGTGAAGGTGGACTGAGAAAATAATTACCCGGCCACGGCGGAGCGCATCTGCCGTGGCCGTACTTCATGGAAAGCAGGAGAAAAAGCATGAATGTTTACGCCGGAATACTGGCCGGAGGAGTGGGCGGCCGCATGGGTGCCGACCGTCCCAAGCAGTTCGTGGAGCTGGAGGGCAGAACGGTGCTGAGCCGCACTGTGGAGCGCTTCGCCGCTCTGGAGGAATTTTCCGCCATATACATCGCCGTGGTGGAAAGCCACCTCGAATACACCCGTGAGCTGCTGGAAAGGGATTTTCCCGGCGACGGAAGAATAAAGGTGATCGCCGGCGGTGCCGACCGCAACGGCAGCCTGATGAATGTGGTGGAGGAAATTAAGCTCCGTGAGGCGGGCAAAGAGGCTCTGCTGGTGTCCCATGACGCCGCCCGTCCCTTCGTGAAGGAGCGGATCATCCGGGAGGGCATCGAAGCCGCCCGGCAGACGGGAGCCTCCAACACGGCCATTCCGGCGGTGGATACTCCCCTGCGCTCGGAGGACGGACTGACGGTCAGCGCCATTCCCGACCGCGCCGGACTGTTCAACACCCAGACTCCCCAGACCTTCATGGTCAACGACTTTGCCGCCGCCTACGCCGGGCTGGACGAGGCCACCCGAGCGGCTGCCACCGACGCCTGCAGGGTGCTCCTTGCGGCGGGACGGAAGATCGCCATTGTGCGTGGGGACCCGCGCAACATCAAGCTGACCACGCCCTTTGATATGCTGGTGGGGCGGGCGATCCTGTCGGAGGAATGAAAAGCGCCCATAAAAATTTATTATTTATTATCCATTATTTATTCTATATTCTTTAGCAGACAGACCGCGCCGTTCTCGCCATTTTCGTGAGGTGTGCGGATGGGACGGCAGGTGCGGCGGGCGGATATGGAATCCGCCCCTACGGTCCCGCCACGGCCCAGTATTCCTGAGCTATCAACAAACTACCGTGACGGATAGGGCACGCAAGCCCTGCCGTTTACTTTACGCTGCGACAAAAAGGCTTTTTCCGCGAAATACAAAAAATCCCCGCCGGAGCATAATTCCGGCGGGGAAAATATGTAAGATCAGGCGTCCTTATGGTCTTCCAGCAGCTTGGCGATCTTCGCGTGAGGATCGAGCAGAGTGGAGACGGACATATTCTGGTGCATGGCGAAGATGAAGGTGGCGATGTACTTGGTGGCGTCAACCTCGGTGTACCAGGGAGCAGCCTTGAGCTCGGGGGGCTGATAGGTGAGGTTGGTGGTCAGCACGGTGTCGAACATACCCTCTTCGTAGGCCTTGTTGAAGGCGTCCAGACCCTCGGTGAACAGGCCGTAGGTGGCGAACATGAAAATGCGCTTGCAGCCGCGCTCCTTCAGATCGTGAGCCAGACGGAGCATGGAATCGCCGGAGGAGATGATATCGTCGGCGACGAAGATGTCCTTGCCCTCAACGGAATTGCCCAGATACTCGTGGCTGACGATGGGATGACGGCCGTTGACCATGATGGAATAGTCGCGGCGCTTGTAGAACATACCGAGGTCGAGACCCAGCACGGAGGCGTAGTACATATTGCGATCCATGGCGCCTTCGTCGGGGCTGACGATCATCATATGCTCCTTGTCGGCCTTCAGGTCGCTGTGGCTGCGCATGAGAGCCTTGAGCACCTGATAGGTGGGCATGACGTTATCAAAGCCCATGAGAGGAACGGCGTTCTGCACTCTGGGGTCGTGGGCGTCAAAGGTGATGACGTTGGAAACGCCCATGCTCTCCAGCTCCTGCAGAGCCATGGAGCAGTCGAGGGACTCGCGTCCGGTGCGCTTGTGCTGGCGTCCGCCGTACAGCTGAGGCATGATGACAGTGATGTGAGAGGCCATGCCGCCCACGGCGGAGATGACTCTCTTCAGGTCGGCGTAATGCTCGTCGGGGGACATGGGGATCGGATGGGGATGGTTAAGGAACTTGTAGGTGCAGCCGTAGTTGCCCACATCGCAGATGATGTAGATATCGTAACCGCGGACCGACTGGCCGATAACACACTTGCCGTCGCCGGAGCCGAAACGGGGGCACTTGGCGTCGATGATAAGGGATTTGCGAGTGCGGGGATCGTCTTTGGTCTCAGGATACTTGTCGTGAAGCATCTTGACAAGCTGGTCGTTGATCTTCTGACTCAGTTCAGCGGCGCCCGGAGTGGGGATGATGCCAACGGGGCGTCTGGGGTCAAAAGTGTCGTGCATGGAAACGGACTGTGTCTCCAAACTTAATCACATCCTTATTTTTTTACGGCCAACCGGCCACGATTTTAATTGTAGCCCGAATGAGAGAAAAGGTCAATTGCAAAGCGCACAATTTGTCGAAGAAAATCTATTCATGTTGCCGCGTTAATTTATCTATTTTGCGCCAAATTAAAATAACATCATAATGACAGGAAAAACAGATGAGCGTGTTTATCATTGAAGCCGCCGGCATAAAAGCCGAGGCGGAGCGAAAGAATGTGAAATATATTCGCCTGACCGTCACACCGCCCGACGGCCGGGTGCGGGTGAGCGTGCCAAAGCGGGCGACGATCAAGTCGGTCAGAGCCTTCATCGAGGCCAGGCACGACTGGATAGCGGAAAAGCAGGCTCAGTGCCGCGCCCGGGCAGCCGCCCTCCCGAGGGAGAACACCGTGATGCTTTGGGGGGAGGAATATCCCCTCGAGGTGGTGGAGGGCAGCGGCCGGGAGAGTATGCGGATGGAGGAAGGCAGAATAGTTGCCCGGGTCAGAGCACGCCCGGACGCCGCCGCCCTCGCCGCCCTGACCGACGGCCTGATGCGGGAGGAGATCAAGGCAAGGCTCCCCGAGCTGAGCGAAAAATGGCAGGCCATAACCGGCGTGAGCGCCTCGGAATGGCGCGTGCGCAAAATGAAGACCCGCTGGGGCACCTGCAACACCGTCCATAAGCGGATATGGCTCAACCTCCGGCTGGCCATGCTGCCGCCCCAGTGCCTCGAGTATGTCATCGCCCACGAGCTGTGCCACCTCCACGAGCCCAGCCACAACGCCCGCTTCAAAGCGCTGATGGACAGCTTTTACCCCGACTGGCGCCGTGTGAGAAAGCAGATGGCCGACCTGAGCGCGGTGCTGTATATTGAATGAATGGAAATGAGAAAAGGAGCTGCCGCAGGTTGAGCGGCAGCTCCTTGGTTTTGGTGGGAATTATGATTGGAAAGAGCGGAAAGGCTATCCCAGCAGACCGCTCAGCCAGCCGAGGATGTCGAAAAGCCCGGTGAACTGCACCGCCGTGCCGCCGGCAAGCAGCAAGAGGGCGAGGATGAGAGGGAGGAGCCAGCGGCGGGGGTTGGATTTGGTGGGAGTTGGTGCGGGTTCCGGAGTGGCCTCCGCTGTGGCGGCATCGGCAATGATTTCCGGCTCCGCCGCCGGGACTTCTGCGAGAGGTGCGGAAACGGTGTCGCTTTCAGCTGCGGTGGCGTCCTCGAGCGGCTTGTGGGGGATGTTGTTTTTCTCGCAGTATTGCCATGCGTAGGAGTTTTCAGGGCAGTAGACGGTAAGGTTGGGGCAGTCGGAAAATGCCAAATCGCTAATGCTTGTCACGCTGTCGGGAATGGTGACGGTGGTGAGGCTAAGGCAGTCGAAAAATGCGCCGCTTTCGATACTTTCCACGCCGTTGGGGAGGGTAATGGCAACAAGGCCGTTACAGTCGGAGAATGCGTGAGAGCCGATGCTCGTTACCCTATCGGGGATGGAGTATTTTCCTTTGATTCCGCCTGGATATGCAATCAGCGTTTTTTCATCTTTACTGAATAGCACGCCGTGGATTGACTTATATACATTGTTGTTTTCATCAACAGTTATGGCGATAAGACTGTAGCAAAAGTCGAACACGGCAGTGCCAATGCGTACAACACTGTTTGGGATGGTGACGGAGGTAAGATTGCCGCAGCCGTAGAATGCCCTCATACCAATGCCTATCACTGGTAAGCCGAAATATTCCGGTTCAATAACTACATTCTCATCAGTGCCGGTATATCTTTTAAGTGTGATGCCGATGTCATCTGCTCTGTAATCAAAGTCAGGAATGGTAGGGATGTAATGGCCGCGGCACTTCCCTTCGATGAGCACAGCTTCTATGGATGCCATTATATCCTGTGGGGTGCGCTCCCAACTGCACAGCCCCTGAATGCAGCCCTGCTGTAGGCGGAGGTCTTTGGGCAGCTCGCAGGTCTCTAACCAGTACAGTATCCGCTTATCCGGTGAAGCCAATCGTAGTTCTTCCACTGCGCCTCCCTCAATATACTCTGGGGAGAGAAAGGCGAGGAAATACGCACAAGAATTGATCTCTTTTGCACAGACAAAGCTGTTCTTTCCATCAAGCTCATCGTAACGGATGCTGAAGCCGTCATCGTGAAGCCGCTTCATGATGGGATAAACAATGGCAGCGTTTTCATGGGCATAGCTGCAATAGACAAAGGGCTCCTCTTCATCGCTGACAAATGGAATTTTATCAGATGCGTTGCGCCTTACCGTGTTTTCTTTTTTTTCGACTTTTACAATGCGAATGGATTTACAATACTCGTTTACATATTGATGGACAAAGGAATTTTCTTCGCATTCTATGGCGAGGTTTTTGCAGTCATCGAATGCTTCGGCCCCAATGCTTTCGACGCTGTTGGGGATGGTGACGGTGATAAGGCTGCTACAGCCAGAAAATGTAATATAGCCGATGCTGGTCACACTGTCAGGGATCGTGACAGATTTTACAATTTTATTTTTCGAAAAAGTCCTACTCAGTTCCACCACCGGTCGACCTTTCCACTTAGCCGGAACCACAACATTCTCATCATTACCCCTGTACTTAGTCAGCCGCACGCCGCCGTCCGCGGTACCTTCCGCTTCATACTCGTCATCGGAATCCGAAAGAGCGAGCTCGCCTTCAGTATGCGCATTCACGCAAATGCCTTTGGCCTCCCGCTCCTCACCTCTCGTCAGCCCCTCAATCCCCTCCAGCACATCGCACAGCCCTTCGACTGTAGTGCGCGGGAAGCGCTCCCGGTCGGTGGTTCTCGACCGGATTCCGCTGGGCAGCTCGGCTTCCTCAAGCTCGCAGAAGATTATCCGCTTTTTCTCGTCAAGCGCGAATGCTATCTCCGTGTCGGTAACATACTCCCGGGTGACCGAGGTCTTGGACACAAACAGCACCACTACCTCGCAGCCCAGCACATGGTCGGCGATGACATTGTGGTAATTTTTGTTTATTTCAATTCCCTGGTCATACCACACGCGCCAGCCCTTTTCGTAAATCTCCTTGATAATGGGAAACACCCGCTCACGGTCGCCGTGGGCGTAGCTGATGAATATATACGGCTTGGTCTCCTCTGCCGCGAACGGAACCTTCAACGGAACCTTTTTCATTTCGGTGTTTTCAGACATAGTTACCCCTCCGTAGTCAATTTGGCTACATTATACCTCTGATATTACAAAATTTCAACCTTTATGCCTACCTCTGCGGACAGCAAAAAAACCGCACCCTCCCGGATGCGGTTTTTCTCTCACAAAATTCCAACCTCAGCAGCACAAGCCCTACACCAGCTCCTTCTTCCTATACACCGCAACGGACAGGATCCACGAAAGTCCGTACACCGCCGCGGCCGCGACGCAGGCGATGGCCAGCGCGCCGCCGGGGATATCGGCGGATTTGGCCGAGTCGGACATGGACGAAACGAAAAAGGCTGTGATGCCGGCAAGGCCGCCGGTGAACAGCAGATAGATCGTCCGGCCCTTCTCCACGCCGAAGTGATGCACCAGCGGCATGGACAGAGAATACAGTCCGATCAGAATAAAGGGCAGCGCGAGGCTGTTCAGCAGCCCGCCGAGGCTGAAGCCGTCCCGCAGGATCATGCCCGCCGAAAGGATGACGGCGATCAGCAGCAGGGTCGAGCCCTGAATGATGAGCGCCACGATAAACCGGGCGGAAACGATCTGCGCCCGGGTGCAGGGCAGGGTGCCCACATAGCGGCTCCACTTGCTCAGGTCGTCGTAGCTGATGAGAGTCATGGGGATGGTGGCGCACAGGATGGCAGGGAAGACGGCAAAGAAGGTGCCCTCGCCCTCCGGCGCCAGCACGGAAGCGGTTATCATCACCGCCGATACGATAAAAAGAAACCGGCAGTATCTGAACGCCATATACAGATCCTTGAGAATAAGTCCCTTCATCTTACTGTGCCTCCTTTACCATATGCACAAAAAGCTCCTCGATGCTCACCGGGCCGGCGGTCATGCCGGCGGGAACAGCGTCCCGGCGCACGATGGCCTCCGCGCCGTAGGGCGATTCCTTTTTGCTCAGTATCGCCGCGCTGTCCAGCTCCGCCAGCTGGTCGGCGGTGCAGTGAATCACGCCGTATTCCTCCAGCAGACGATCCTTTTCCTCGCACAGCATCAGCTTGCCCTTGCTGAGAAATGCCACATAATCGCACAGCTTCTCAAGGTCGCTGACGATGTGGGAGGAGATGAGGACGGAGTGATCCTCGTCACGGGTGAATTCGTGGAGCATCTCCACCACCTCGTCACGCGCCACCGGGTCAAGGCCGTTGGTGGCCTCGTCAAGGATCAGCAGCTTTGCCCCGTGGGAGAGAGCCACGGCGATGCCCAGCTTCATCTTCATGCCCCGGGAGAACTCCTTGAAGGGCTTTTTTGCCGGGATATCCAGCTTGTTCAGCAGCCGCTCATACTCCATCTGATCCCAGCGACTGAAGGTGAGAGACATTATCCTGCCCACCTGCTTTGTGTTCAGGCAGTCGGGAATGCCCACCTCGTCCAGCACAACGCCGATGTCCTCGTTGAGCAGGTGCATATTGCCCCGGTTGTCCTGACCGAGGATGGTCACCGTGCCGCCGTCCCGGTGCAGCATATCCAGAATGAGGCCGATGGTGGTGCTCTTTCCGGCGCCGTTCTGGCCTATCAGACCCATTATGCAGCCGCTGGGCAGGGTGAGGTCGATGCTGTCGAGGGTAAAGCCCTCGTATTTTTTCGTAAGTCCTCTGATTTCAAGCGCGTTCATTGTTGTTCCTCCAGACTGAATCTGACCATTTCTGTGATTTCCTCGCCGCTCAGACCGCAGGACGCGGCCAGCTGGACGATCTGGTCGATGAGCTCCTCGATGCGGCGCAGGTTCTCCTCCCGCAGCAGCTCGGTGTTCCGGGCGGCCACATAGCAGCCCTTGGCCTGCACGGTGTAGATGAAGCCGTCCTTTTCCAGCTCCTCGTAGGCCCGTTTGGTGGTAATGAAGCTGATGCGCAGATCCTTGGCAAGGCCCCGGATGGACGGCAGCATATCGTTTTCCTTCAGCGCCCCGCTGATTATCTGAGCCTTTATCTGAGAATATATCTGCTCATAGATCGGCGCGCCGCTTTTGTTGTCGATGAGTATATCCAAGCCATCGCCTCCTTTGTGTGTGTTCTGTATATTCTGTGCTTACTGTATATACGCATTATATACAGTTGGGCGGCGGTTGTCAATAGGCAAAGAGAAAAATTATAAAACCGCCGCAAGCGCAAAGCCCCGCCCGCTCCGGCGAGGGAGCGGGCGGGGCAGGCTGGGTACTAAGGCAAGAGCGCGGTTCAATCAATACCACTCATAGTCGTAAAGGTACAGCCGCTCCTCGATTTCTCCGCTGACAAAGGCATCGAGGTAGGCAAGGGACTGGCACTCATAGAGGTCGTAGGTAAAGCTCTGGCCGATAGGCTCGGAGAAGATGTATTCCTCGTCGCTGTCGAACTCCTCCCGCTTCCGGACGGGCCACATTATTACGCCGTGGGTGGATTCGCGCAGATAGAGGGCGATGTACTCCACGAACTCCTCGTAGCTTTCGTCCTTTTTGGTGAAGCCTTCCTCTATGAGATCGTCGGCCATCTGACGGGCGGCTTCGTCCACGGTCATGTAGCCGGCCTCGCGCAGCAGCTGCTGCAGAGATGCTTCTTTTTCCATGTTTTTATCTCCTTCCTTTGCTGTTGTGTCGATGTGGTAGACCTTTGCGTCGGCCTGATGGCCGGTCAGAGCGAGGAAGGCCTCCCGGTATGCCTCCAGCTGGGGGGCATAGTGCTGGTCAAGATCGCTGTGCTTTTCGCCGGTCTTGTAGTCGATGATGTGCCATTCGCCCTCCTTGCGGTAGACAAGATCCATCACGCCGCTGCTGACGGCGGCGGTACCGTCCTTCTCAGAGGAAAGGCAGAAGGGCACCTCGCACAGCACGGTGTCGGCCTTGGCCAGCTCTCCGAGGATGTCGTCGGGCACGCCGTTGGTCTGGGGGAATCCGCCGTCGGTGATCCTTGCGGCGATGGTGCTGAGCAGAGCGGTAAGCTCATTGTCGTCGCCCGCTATGAGGTGATAGAACTCCTGACGGATGGACTGAACCAGCATGGCCGTGTCGGCTCTGCCCCGTGAGGAGGCCAGCACCTCCATCAGCCGGTGTACCATGGAGCCGATGACGGCGGCGTTGCGGCGGTGAAGCTCGGAGCGGAGCTGTTCCTCCTGCTCCTTTTCCTCCCGGTCTCTCGGTTCGTCGTCGTCGGCCTTCGTGCTCCGGAGCTTTATCTGGCTGGGGCGGAGTATGGCGTAGGTTTTCTCCTCGGAGCGGCGGTCGGCAAAGACGCTGTCCCTTTCGGCGCCGGCGAGGATATCCGCCGCCGAGGGCTGAGTATCGGGCACGGCCTCGCCGCTGTCCTCCGAGGGAGAGGGAAAGTCGAGAGGCTCCATGGAGGGAGCTGCCCCCAGCAGGCGGAACCAGATGTTTGAGGTGGAGGAATCGCCTTTCGACAGCTTCTGGTCGGCAATAATAAGCACATCCCTTGCCCGGGTGGCCGAAACATATCTCAGCCGGTCAAGCTCCTCGGCAAAGGCGTCTTTCTCGGCCTCCCGTTCGGCGGCAAAGGCGACGGTGTCAGAGTATACATCTTTGTCCTTCGGGAGCCTGAATCTGCAGCAGAAAGGCTCCGTGCCGCTGTGGTCGATGCGCAGCGAGGCGGGAGAGCCGAAGCTGTTGGGATCGGCCAGAATGACAATGGGTGCCTCAAGGCCCTTGACCTTGTGCATATTGGCAAGGTGAACCCGGTCGCTTTCCCGCACAAGGCTCATGCAGCGCTCAACGCCCTCCGCACGGTCGCTGAGCAGGTCGGATATCAGCCGCGCGCCCTCCTGCAGGGAGGCGACGCTGCCGTCGGCCTCTGCCGTGCGGAGCAGCTCCAGTGCGTAGTGGAGATATTCAAGATTGTCCGAGCCGCACTTTTCGTACAGTCCCAGACGGTCAATGATGGTGGTCAGCGCCGCTGTCACAGTCATCTGCTTTGCGTCGGAGGCCAGCTCACGCAGCTCGAGCAGAGCCTTATTCACCGGCTCGTACACGAACCGCTCGTCTTCGGAGGCGGAGAAGAGGGTGAATTTTCTGTTGAGCACCCGCCAGCCGCGCACAGCCTCGTCGTCCACGGCAAGGCCGCGGCCTCTGAGCGCCTCATACACCCGGGTGGTGTCGGTGGGGAAGGCGATGGCGCAGAGCACCTTTGAGGCCTCGCAGAGCACACAGCAGCTGTCGAACAGCGTACTGCCCTCAACAAAGGCGGGAATGCCGCGCTCCTTGAAGGTGCCGATGAACTGGCCGAGATGCGTGGTTGAGGGCGTGATTACCATTATGTCGCCAAAGCGCACCGGGCGCACCGCTCCGTCGAGGCCGCGCAGGGTGTGGCCGCTGCCAACCAGCCATTCTATCATGTCGGCAAGCTGCTCTGTACCGGGTGCCGAGGTGACGTCAAAGCTGAAAACGCCGTGGAGAGAGCCGATCTCCTCGGGCGTGCTTTCGTCCATCGGGATGGGCTCGTAACCGCACTGGGAGGAAGAGGGAATGATAAGATTCGGGAAGACGCCGTTGAACCAGCCGCACAGCTCCCTGGTGGAACGGAAGTTGCGGGTGAGGGCAAGCACCTCTCCGGTCTGACCGGAGAACATATCACGTACCCGCAGATAGGATTCCACATCGGCGCTGCGGAAGCGGTAGATGGACTGCTTGGGATCGCCCACGATAAACAGCGAGCCGGGCCGCGGAACGCAGCGCCGCCAGTCGGCCTGAGGCTCTATGGCGGTCAGATAGAAGAACACCTCGGCCTGCATGGGGTTGGTGTCCTGGAACTCGTCGATGAGATAATAGCTGTGGCGGTCGGTTATGTGCCGGATAAGGGTGCCGCCCTGTTCGGCATCCTTCCTGAGCATATCCCGCAGATACAGCAGGCAGTCAAAGTAGCTGAGCTGACCGGTCTTTTTCAACTCGTCGGCCACCTCGCGCACAAAGTGATTCATAAAGTCCAGAGTCACGGCGTGCTGCAGCTCAAGGAGCTTTCTGGCGGGCGAAGATGCCTTCCGCACATCGATCGAATAGGATTTTGCATTGCCGGTGGAATTGCTGACATCGGCCTCCAGATACTCTCCGTACATGGACAGGAAATATTCTCCCGGATTTTTGCTGATGGTTATTTTCCCAACGGTGTGTCTGAAGAAATACGAAAGATCGCTGATATTGTCCTGCCACCGTCCGCGCAGCTTTCTCAGATGCTCGGGTATTGCCGCGGCGGCCTTCTGCCGTTTTGCCTCGGCATCGCCCTTGCCTGTGAAGCGCACTTCGGGATGCTCATGTATATACTGCAGCATATCCACAAAGGCTTTCTTGTCCGCGCTGTCCTCGTCAAACGGGATGTCGTCCGGACGGTCATAGGTCAGCACCGCGTTGCGGGTGTCCATGAAATCGCAGATATGTTCGGTAAAAACCTCGGCGGGATTGCTGTGCACGCTGCAGAAACGGTAGTACTTTTTCTGCAGCACATCTCCGTAGCCGCCCTTGGCGGCACGGCGATACTCGGCGAGGTACAGCTTTTTGAGATCGCTTGCCGGGCAGATGGAGGAGCCCGGGATCACGCCCGCTTCCAGAGGATGCTCGCTCAGTATCGTGCTGCAGAAGGAGTCGATGGTTCCGGTGAAGCACAGGTCTATGTTGCGCAGAGCGTCCTCGCACCGGCTCCGCTCCTCGGCGGTCAGCTTCGGGTCGCGGCTCAGCTCGGACAGCCGGCGGCGGAAGCGGTCGCGGAATTCGTTGGCCGCGGCTCGGGTGAAGGTGATGGCGCAGATCTTTTCCACGCTCACACCGCTGAGCACAAGGGCGGCCATGCGGCCGACAAGGGCGGTGGTTTTGCCCGAGCCGGCTCCGGCCTCCACAAAGAAGTTGGTGTCTATATCCTTTTTTATCCGTTCCCGGGCAAGCTTGTCCCGCTCGAACAGAATCGCGTTGTTTTCGGCCATCATCTTACACCCCTTTCACATAGTCTCTTTGCCGGGCAGTATTCGCAGATTTTATCCTGCCCCGGTTTATTCGCGGCGCAGGGGAAGTCACCGGAAGCGAGGGCAGCGCAAAGCTGCGCCAGACGTTCATTCAGCTGCTCCCGGACGGAATCGTTGTATTCGCAGGTGACGGTTTTCTCCAGCCGCAGGTAGCGGTATTCGCACCGGCTCACCTTTATGCCGTTCTGCTCCAGCATGGCGGCGTAAAGGAGCGCCTGCATACAGCTGTCCACATCGTTGTCGATGTGGGAAACGCGGTGGGAGGTCTTGTAATCGACGATGATCAGGCTGCCGTCGGCGGCCATTTCCACCCGATCCACCCGGCCTCTTAGCCGCAGTCCGCCGGCCAGCACAGCCTCGGTCTCCAGCTCGGCCGCAAAGGCCTTTCCGCCGGGGTCGCCGGCGTAGGCCTTGGCCGCGATGTCCAGAAATTCGCTGCGGGCGACGGGGACATCCGCCTGGTTGAAGGGACAGTGAGCGTCCAGGTGACCGTCAAACATCAGGTCGGCGTCGGCCATGAAGGCGTCGTAATCGGGCAGACCGCCGCTGTGCTTCTCCATCAGTCCGTGGACAAGGGTGCCCAGTTGGGTGGCAGAGATGACCTGAGTGGGATCGTCGGTCTCCGGCTCCTTCAGCCCGAGAATAGCGCAGAGATAAAAGCGGAGAGGGCAGGTGAAATAGCTCTCCACGGTGGTGGGAGAGAATATGCGCCCGGTGTCGGGATATCCGAGGGGCGTGTGCCTAGGTTTCTCCGGCGTGGGCAGAACCTCGCCGCCCAGATACCGGGCGCCCACCGCCGAGCCGGAGGAAAGCGTCCGGCCGAAGAAGCCGGCCTTCCGGGCGATGCCGCCGATGTCGTCGGTGTCCAGCAGCTCGTAGAGAACCGAGGAGGGATTGCTGTCCTTGAGGGCGGCAAGGTCGGCGTCGGAATAGGAGATATGCACGGGGATACCCAGCGCGCCGGCCAGCCCGGTCAGGTCAAAGAAGCTCTGCCGGGTTCTCCTCACCCGATTGCCCGAGGTGGGCAGAGAGGGGTCGGCTTCGCTGCCGAAGAGGCAGTAGTCGCAGTCCAGCAGCAGGTAGTTTTCCACCGGGCTGCCGGGGAAATGAGCCGCCGACATTCCGGCCACGAAAAGATGGTCTCTCATGGTGGAAAGGGCGCCGGTAATGCCGGTTATATGCAGGTGCCCCTCACAGCTGGCCTCGCGGCACACACGGCTGTTCATCACCGTGCTGAGAGCGGCTTCGTCCATGGGTCGTCCGCCGGCGGTGCTCATGGCCATCAGCCGGCCGATGGCCTCCGCCGCCGCGCGATCCACCCGCCCGGGCAGACCGTGCCTGATCCGGGCAAAGCGCCGGACAAAGGCGGTGGGCGAATCGGCAAGGAAGCGGGCCAGCAGTCCCGCGCAGCCGATCACTGCCTGCTGTGTTCTCTCCGCGTCGCAGGTGTCGGGCCAGGCAATGGTGCTGCGGTAGAACTCCAGCTTTCGCCTTGTTTCCGCAAGGATATGGGTGCTGTCGTCCTCCGGCTCCAGCCCGAGCTTCAGGGCGCCCGCAAGCTCGATGACGGCCTGAAGGCTGTCAAAGCCGGGATAATCCTTCCGGAATATTTCCATCAGCTTTTCCCGGTCGAAGGAGTCGGACATGATCAGATTGCGCAGGGCATCCACGCCGGAGCAGCCGTGGATCTGCCAGTCGTAAAAGAGCTTCAGCAGCCGCACGGCGTTGGAATTGGCGATGGGAACGCCGCAGCCGAAGGTGACCGGGATGTCATAGCGGGCGGCGTATTCGTAGAACAGCTGGGCGCATTCGGCCTCGTTGGCCGCCGCCACGGTGCAGCTGTCCAGAGGCAGCCGCTCGGCGTATATCCTGCCGATGATATCCTCCACCTCGTTGACGCTGCCGTAGGCCGCGGTCACCGAAGCTGCCTGTGCCGGGGCGGGCTGACAGCCGAAGAGGTCGGCGAGGGTGCGCTCGATGGGCTTTCCGCCGCAGAGGACTTCTGCCAGCCGGCGCTCGAGGGGGGAGAGGGGAAACTCCCTGAGGGTGACGATCTGCGCCGCGAGGGGCTCGGCCTTTTCAATCGCCAGACGCATCACGGCCACATCGTCCTTGAAGCGGGCGTGATCCACTCCCTCAACAAAGATGCTGTCCCGGACGTCCGATTTGCCGCGGGGATCGGCGCAGAAGGCCATGAAGCCCTCGTACAGCGCCAGCAGGCGGAGATTCTTTTCCCTGAATTTTCCCTTCGGCAGCTGCCGGCGGATGGTGTCCTCCTCATCCTTCTCAATGAGCATACGCATGGAGCGCAGAGTGTCGTATATGGTCTTTACCGGAGCGTCAAACCCGGCCTCCTCCGGCGCGAACTGGCTGAAAAAGCTCAGCTTGTCGTATTCGTCCATAAGAACGTAGTCGGGGACGATGCCGCTGCGCATGAGGGCCAGCTGTGCCAGCTGAACGCCGCTGACCACCCGCAGGCCGAAGGTTCCGATGCCCCGGCGGGCAAGACTGCGCAGCAGCTCGGTGGGGCTGGCGCCGGGCGCGAGAATTATCTGTTCCTGCATAATATATCCTCCTTACTGTCCTGTGTAGTTTTCCGCGGCAGACTGAATATCCTTCTGAATGTCCTCCACCAGCCGGCGGGGAGAAAGCACGCGCACCTGCCGGGCATACTGCAGCGCCCAGCAGCGCATGGCCTGATAGTTGATGCGCACCCTTGCGGTGAAGTGGGTGTCGGTTTCGCCGGTGATCTCAAGATTGCCGCCCAGCCAGTCCACCACATCGTTGAGCACCGATTTTTCCGCCCGGAAGGTCACCGGCACGCTTTCGCCGGCAAACATATAGATGTGCTCGGCCATGTGGCGGGGCAGGTCAAAGCCGTTCCTTGTTTCCGCGATGGTGTCCATGCGCCGGGCGGGCGAGGCGGACAGCTGTATATTGCTGATGCGGTCGAGGCGGAAGTTGGCGATGTTCTCGTGGCCCTCGCAGTTGCAGATGAGGTAATACCGCCCGTTGGCGGCGGCTATCTGATAAGGGCTGACGGTGTAGGCTCTGGCCTTGCCCTCGCTGTCGGTTTTCGGGTGCAGGCGCATATCCGTGCCGTAGCCGCAGTACTGGAAGGTCACCTGCCGCCCTGCGCTGATGGCCTCGTCGAGAGTCTCGATGGTGAGGAAGATCTGCTTGTTCTGGGGAGCGTTGTCGGGCATGGTGCGGATGTGCTTTATCCGGGCGCTGAAGTGGACGCTGGACAGTCCCTCCAGCTTTTCCACCAGCTCTCTGCACTGGCTGTAGGGAATGTGCTTGGAAAAGAGCAGGCTGTCGATGAGCAGACGCAGCTCGCCGTCGGTGAAATCCCGGTCGAGGTAAAAGTCGGTGAGCATGACGTTCTCCTCCGCCTCGCCGGTCTTTTTGTTGGGCATCATGCGCACGGTCTGGCTGTAGTTTATGCTGTAGCCGGCGTCCATCAGGTCGGTCAGGTTGCGGCTTACCGACTTGCGGTCGGCCTTCATGTCGTACTCCTTCCGGAGCAGGTCGATGATATCCTTCTGGCTCAGGCGGTGATTCTCGTCGGAATGCCGGCGCAGAATATCAAGAATGTTCATTATGAGCAGCTTTTTCGGCTGAGCGGCGTACATTTCATGGCCTCCGTTCCCGATAGTTTTGATATAAAACAAGTTTACCACCTCAGAGGCGGCTGTGCAATACCATTGCGTTCGTCACTATGCCGAATAATCAGGGGCGGCAGACTGCAACCTGACTAAAAGCCGATGCACATCCTCGGCTCCGCCCCGGGCTGGGTGACCACGATATCCTCGGCAAGCAGGGTGTGCACATCCTCCCGGGTGACCTCGCTGCAGTCCATGGCCACCAGCCTGACCGCCTGCTCCATCCGCGCCTGCTCGATGATGCTGCGGGCAAGGCGGCCGTTGCCGAAGTCCTCGCCGAGCACCGCCTCCTCAAACACCGACATGAGCCGCTCTCTGGCGCCGGGGGAAAGGTAAAGTCCCTGCTTTTCGGCGATGTGGGCGCTGATGTCGCACAGCTCCGCGGGCGTGTAGTCGCTGAAGGGCACATGAAAGGCTATGCGGGAGCGCAGGCCGGGATTGCGGCGCAGGAAGGCTTCCATTTTGTCGGGATAGCCGGCAAAAATGACGACCACATCCTCCCGGTGGTTTTCCATCTCCTGTACGATGGTGTTGATGGCCTCGTCGCCGAACATACCCTCCTTGTCGTCCACGAGGGAGTAGGCCTCGTCGATGAACAGCACGCCGCCCCGGGCTTTCTGAAAGAAGCTTTTGACGATCTTTGCCGTCCAGCCCACATACTTGCCCACAAGGTCGGCGCGCCCCACCTCCACAAGATTGCCGCAGGACAGCAGGCCGTGATCCTTCATTATCCGGGCGAACAGACGGGCGACGGTGGTCTTGGCGGTTCCGGGATTGCCGGTGAAGACCATGTGCATGGCCGGACGGCCGGGGGCGATGCCCTTTTCGGCAAACATTCTCTGAGCCTTGTAATAGCTCAGGGCGCGGTTGATGACCCCTTTGGCCTCCTCCAGACCCACCATTTCGCTGAGCTGACCGAGGGCGCTGCCGCTGTCGGAGACGCTTCTGACCGGAGCGCCGCCGGCGCGGAAGGAAGAGTACTGGGGATAGACCGAGGTGCGCAGTCTGCCTCCCAGCCACTCGGAAAAGCTCTGCTCCAGCACCGCGGCGGTAAGGGTCTCGCCCTGCTCTTCGGTGACGCTGTAGAGCTTTTTGTTGACCGGCACGCCGTGTTCCCGCGCCATGCGGCGCAGATAGGCTCTGGCGTCGGAGCGGGTGATGGTGTTTTCGTGCAGCTCCACAAAGGGCGTGCTGCCCATGCACTCCATGACCACGTTCTTAATGCGCTGGTCGCCGGCCGGCAGCCGGAAGATGGTGAGCACCTGGGCGCGGCATCGTCTGGCGATGGCGCACAGCTCGGTGATCTCGCCGACGGAGCGGCTGCTGTAGCCGCCCTCACCTTCCTCCTCCTTCATGCACTCGATCATCACCGTGCCGCCCGACCAGCTCCGGTAGATACTCTCCACTGCGGAGAAGTTGTCAAATTCGTGTATCCGGCACACCCGGCCGCTGCTCACCCGGCGGTTGGCCCGCAGAGCGAGGAGCAGCACCTCCGCGGCGCTCAGGCTCTTGTCCGGGTCGTCGCAGGAGAGTATGTAATGCACCGGATGACCGACGGCGGAGGCTATCCTGGAGCCCATGTAAATCCGCCCGAGCTCCGGCCGGAGAGTCTGATCCCACAGCAGCCGGCCGGCCTCCCGGACAAGGCTCTCCTCGCTGCAGTCGTCATCTTCGACCATCATCTCGGTGAACCGGACGCCAAACTGGCGGCAGATATCCCGGATGCCCAGAGCGGACATCACATCGTCGTCGTCAGAAATATAATCCCGCCGGTCGGCCGAGCGCAGCAGCAGGGTTATCTCCTTCACGGTGACCTCGGTGAGGGTGATATCCTCGGCCTGCAGACCGGCATCGCGCAGATAATCCTCCGTCAGCCTCTCAGGCGGCTCCTTCTCGTCGGTCAGCAGTCCGGCGATCAGGCAGCCCGGGCCCATTCTGGACACGAACATATAGCTGGCGTTTTTCCGGCGGCGGAAGAAGGCGTCCGATTTTGCCTGAAGCTCGGCTCCGATGGCGTTGCCCTCGTCCTCCGGGCAGTTGATCAGATGGGCGTCGATTCTGTAGAATAGCATATCCGTTCCTCCTCGTTGTTTCTGAATGGGGACAGCGGAGCCGCTGGTTTCCCTCCCGGATGTGTGAGGCTGTCCCTTCCGTCGGCTGCATGGGTATTGTACCATCGGTGATGTCCGTTTTTTTACTCATGCCCTGACCGCCGCCGGAAAAACAAAAGCTCCGCCCGAAGGCAGAGCTTTTCGCGGGTCGCAAATTATACTGTTGTTTCTTCGGAAATTCCCTGAGCCATGCGCTTGGCCGCCTTGTCCGAGGCCAGAATGAACAGCGCGCTCTTGGCCCGGGTCATGCCCACATAGAGCAGGCTTTGCTTGAGCTCGTAGTCGAGAGTGTCGATGTCGGTAAGGATGACCACCGGGCTTTCAAGACCCTTGAAGCGGTGGATGGTGCTGAAGAAGACGGCGTTTTTCTCCTCACGGAGGGTGGATACGCTGTGCCCGGAAATCTCGGACGCGGCGGATTTGGAGAACACCACCGGCGAGAGTATCACTATCTGCTCTCCGGGAATCTGTTCCTTTTCCAGGGTGTCGAGGATGCTTTCCAGCAGCGCGGGCTGGTCGGCCGGCCGCTTGTAGGTTTTCAGAACCACATCGGCGCCCCGCTCGTCGTTGTGCCGGTGTCTTGTCCGGGTGCCGAAGATGGCGTCCACCTTCTCGATGATGGCCACCGAATTGCGGCAGTTGTCCCGGAGCAGGCATTTTGTATAGTGAGCGCCGCGCTCTTCCAGCAGGGCAAGGACATCCTCGCTTTTTCTCTGATGATACAGATTCTGCTTCTCGGCGTCCATGAAGAAATACCACCGTCCGCCGGCAATGCCCTTGTGGAGGATGAAGTCGAGGCTTTCCAGATAAGGCCCGGTCATCAGATCCTGAGCCTCGTCCAGCAGCAGGCACTCAAAGGGCGGCAGCTCCAGCTCTATGCAGGCGTCCATGAACAGCCGCGGCAGATCCTCGAGATAATATCTGTCCCTCACCTCGGGATCGTCCAGACCTTCGGGCATCATGCCCGCCTGCTTCACCACGCTTTCCATGTATTCGGTATAGCTGCCGCAGATAAACTTGTCCGTCTGCCGCACATTGGCGGTCAGATGCTCGGAAAGCTGGCGGTTGTAGCAGAAAAAGCCGGTGCGGCGTTCCTCCTGAGCCAGCTGCTTTGCGTAGTGCAGGGCGATGATGGTCTTGCCGGTGCCCGCCCCTCCGCGCACGACGCAGCGGTCGTTGTCCTGAATGGTCTCAAAGATATCCTGCTGGTTTTCCGTCAGCTCCACAACCTGATTTTCCACACTGCGGATAATCGACCTCAGCGCCACTCGGCCGGTGTGGTTGGGACGGAGCAGCCGGACGATGCCGGCGCACTGTGCGGCGTCGGGCAGCTTTACCGCCGCCACCCGGTGCCTGCGCCAGAAGTCGGCCAGCCGGAGCAGAGAGGCCTTCAGGCTCTCCGGATTGAGGCAGTCGTCGCAGTCGGAGATCTGCTCGTCGGCTATCTCGGCGGAGGTAAATTCGCCGTGGACGGTGGTGTCGGGAAAGACCACGCCAAAGCCGAACAGAAGGTAGGACAGCCGTCCGGTGGTGTCCTCCGCCCGCACGAAGTCACTGAAGGAATGGGCAGCGTTGCTGGCCTCCTCCACCGGGTTCTTTATCAGATATTTTTCGTCATTCCGGTCGATGGAATACCATCGTCCGTCCTCAGGGGATATCCTGCCGCCCTTGACCTCAAGGGCGAACACTCCCGAACCGGGAATGACCACCACAAAATCCGCCTCGCCCTGAGACTGGGTGACGTGCTTTGCTATGCACACCGAATGGAGCACCGTCCAGTCGTCGGTGTCCGGCATA
Source organism: Acutalibacteraceae bacterium (assembly GCA_045538015.1). Lineage (GTDB taxonomy): Bacteria > Bacillota > Clostridia > Oscillospirales > Acutalibacteraceae > SIG598. Next base: position 24,403 of record JAZSQO010000135.1, read on the forward strand.
TTCTGCAGGATGCGGAACAGCCTGAGCTCGGCGCTGCTCTGGGTGTTCTCAGAGGGACGGTCGGGTATCATTCTGGGCATGGGAGTCACTCCAAACTTGATCGGTGTTTTCAAAGCACCCTCGGATGCTTCTCCCTGCAATCATATCATAAAGACGGGGAATGTCAATATCGGGAGGGCGGGCGCTGCTGCGGCGCACTGCGGTCCGCGATGTTTGTGATGCTTTCATCGTCAGCCATTGCGGTCTGAGCATGGTGGCTACCTGCTGCTGTCATGCTTTTCAAAATATCTTTTGCGGGTTCGGTAATCAACTTCTCTGATTATCAAAGAAATAAATCTCAGGCACAGATACTGCACGGCCAGCTGCAAAAGGATCGAGCCGGAGTCTGCCGCGAGTCTCATTAATGGGGTGCAGAAAATAAAGCCCAAAATCGTGGTGACCGTCACGATGCAAAACGTCGCGTACGTTTTGTGCCTATTAAACAAGCCCAGCTTCATTCTGCGCCATTCGCGCATGGAGTACAGCATTGCGGCTATCGGCGAAAGCGGGATGAATACGAGCCACAAAGGCATTCTTTCCGCCCGCCGCGTGGAATTTTCGGCTTTCATTTTTCTCAGCTCACTTCCCGATGGATTCAGATACTTCTTTATTTTACCACACCGGCGGTTCAGATTCCACAGTATAGCAGCAAAATCAATAAAGGTCTTTCTGCGGCGATTATTTCATCAGCCAATAGCCGACACGCAAAAAAATCCCCGCACCCAAACGGATGCGGGGATCTGCAAGCGAAGATAAAATAATTATCTCTTGGAGCTGCAAGGAGCATTTGGGATCTTCTTTGATAATTTCAAGTGCCTTTTGAAAAATCGCGGTGTTGCTGCGATTTTCAGCGCGAAGCAGACTAATACACTTTGAGCAGCTTGCAATCGTATATTGTAATCTGAAGTAATTAATCGAATGTTTTTTCGAGGTATAAAGACCAAATAAAGACCAAAAAGTAAGGTGTACCTGCTGCAATATATCAATCGGAATCCGGTTTTGAGAGCAACGGCGAAGGCGAATACTACATCTACATTTTTGTCGGATAAATACGAAGGCATAACATAAGCGCCGCTGGGGAATTAACCCGGGCGGTGCTTGGTCATTTGGTTCGGAAAACTGAAAGTTATCTTATATAACCTTTTTTCTTTGCATAATCACCAATGATAAAAGCGACAGCTATAATAAGCAGAATAAATACAGATAATATATCCCAAATATCAACTACAGGCTCGCCAATCATTTTTGACAATGTACTATTTATCACAAATGTAAATGGAATCGCAAACAAGAATGTAATTCCTGTTGCCAATAATTTTCGTTCCTTAAGTCGACGATACATAATATAAATAATCCACAGAAATACAAGTGAAATAATTGACATAATCGCACCAATGTTGAATACCTCATTGACTTTTATCAAAATACTTAATATGTACATAAATGGTACAATGAGAATACTAATAGCAACCATCGCCACCAGCACACCTTTC
>JAZSQO010000117.1:0-12918 GCA_045538015.1 Acutalibacteraceae bacterium
GCTGAGTGGGTGTTGTGGGAGTGGTCGGTGTAGTAGGATTAGTCGGTGTGGTAGTGGGATTGCTGGGAGTGGTGGTATCATCATCATCATCTGGTGCAACGTCAAAGGCGATGGTTGCCGTTGCGCTGCTGGAGAGATTGACAGTGTATCCGCTGCCTGCTGCGGCAGAGATGTTACCGTTGCTGCTGCCGATCTTGAAGGTCTTGACTTCGTTACCGGAGTAGGGTTTGACGTAGAGGATAACATCGCCGGATACCTTGACTGAATCGCCGTTTGCTGCGGTCAGCTTGGTTGTGCCGCCGTCAGTGCTGTACTGCACAGTGCCCTTGTCGCTGCCGGTGATGGCAAATGTGAGCATAGTGCCGTCGCCCGGCTCGATGTGGACATACTTGAGAGCGGTGGAACTCAGCGAGGGATACTTGGACTGATTCCAGACCGATGCGCCGCTGGCGTTTGCCTTGGTGTTGACGGTGACATAGGGATTCTCGTAGGAACCGATGTTGGGAGTGTTGGAGAACGCCATGCCGTCGCTGATGGAGGTAATCTTGCCGGAGACGATTTTGCACATCGCGCCGTCAAAGGCAATACCGCTGTCTCTGCCGATGGCTTCGACAGTGCCGCTGTTGAGGTAGATAAGCTCGGTGGCATAGAGACCGTAACCGAACTTAACGGAAGAATCACGGCTTCCCTCGGCTTTGATTTCGGTCGCCGCGCCGTCGGTGGTGATGTTCTTTGCGAAAATACCATAGGACTTGGGGGCTGCGCCGCTGGTTGCGGTTACCTTACCGCCCTCAATGAGAACGTCGCCGATTGCAATAATGCCGCCGCTCATACCGCTGCTTCCGGTTGCGGATTTACCGGTAGCGGTCAGCGTGCCGCCGGTCATGGTCAGATTGCCGTAGAGACCTGCGCTGATGCCGTTGGTTGAATTACCGGCGGTGGCGGTCACAGTGCCGCCGGTCATAATCACATCGCCATTAATGGCGATGCTATTATTTTCAGCATCATCATTAGTTATGGTTATGGTGCCGCCGTGTATTTTTATGGCGTTGTCAGAATCAATTCTTTTGGCGTTAATAGTTCCATCGTAGATTTCCAGTTTATAACTTGAGATACGTCCGCTGGGGAACGATACATCAGAATTATTACCTTTAATTATTGTTTCTTCTGAGAATAAATTATCTTGGGATACCGTGAATATACTGTTATCAATTTCCAGTGAGTTAATGTACCCAAGAGTGGTGAATTTAGCGGTGCTGTTTTCGAGAGACAAGTATTCGCCTCCCATGCCGTCTCCAAAGGAGTAACAACCTTCTTTGTTATTTGTTGCGGACAGAATTGAGTTAACAACTTTGGCGTTACCAAAACTTAATGTGCTACCATGATTGCTCAATGTGGCCAAGTTGTCAGTAATTGCAGCATTAATCTCAGTGTCTGATACATTTGTGTCATATGACTTTATTGCATAAGTGTATGCCATACCATGTTCAGGAAATACGACTTCGGGCTCAATCGAAAGATTAATTACGCTGTCTTCAATTGACATTGACTCTGCGAATAATCCGTAGACTTCAGATATTTGCGCGTCGGACGTACAAGTAATCTCGACCGCTAATTCAGCATCGCCGGAAATTGAAATCTCATTGCCACGTACGCCGTAAAGCGAACGCGGTAAGTCATCAGAATTATCGCTGATCTCGGATAGATTTATTGAGTTTTTACCATTTAATACAATGTTAAGAGATTCTATTTCAGAGTATATACCACAAAGCGTGCCGCCATAATGTCTTGAAACGTCATGTTGGCTGTGCTTTGTTATAGTTGCATTATCCAGCGTGATAGTATTTGTGTCCGGATCAAAGGTCGCATTGCCGTCACCGCAGGTTATTGCAAGTTTATTCCTTGTAAACTGTTCTCCGTTTACCCAAGGGTATCCGCTAATATGAATTTTATTGTTGCTAACACTGCTTATCTCGTTATATGAGACATTGATAAGCCCCCAGTTATCTTCTGCCGACATAATTGTTCCATCGCTTGGGGTTATTTCGATACCATACTCATCGAATTTATCGGCGGATACGTCGGTTTTAGATCCATCCCTGCGCGATAGTGTAACAACCATCCCTTCGCTACTGAAAGCCTCACCCTCTTCATAGCTCATTTTGTTCGGTTCTTTGGATATATATACCCATAAGACCTCCTGAAGATCAGTTACGTTTAAAGCCGCACCAGTGGCATTGACTCCATTGACAGACACAACTATGTTCTTGCCGTTGTCCGAAGCAGTGAGAGTTTGTCCGTTAGCGAAATTAGAAGTGATACCGTAGGTGTTGAAGTCATCATATACTACCATAATGATACGGCCGTCCGAATAGGTCAATCTAACTACCATATCGCTGAGATCAAGACATTCCCCAGACTTGTAATTAGTTTCGGGTTGATCAATAACCGCGATTGCTACGACTTCCGATACGCTATCGGCAGCAATGGCAGCAAGACCATTCGCTGACGCCGCAACCATCATGCACAGCACCAGCAGCATACTCAATGAACGCTTGATTATGTTCTTCATGCTTAGTTCTCCTTTGCTATGATTCATGATTTTTATAAGATAGGAACGGCGGCACAAACAACTGCCGTCTTTGGTTTCTTGAATTGTTGATTTGTGCCTTGCTGATTGTTTCTTGTATATACCAAATATATTAGTCCCGTTATGCGTCCGTGTCAAGGGAAAACCTTCGTTATCAATATACGCAAAATGAGGACAGACATCGCTGTCCGTCCTCTTGAAAAATACTTGATTATGCTTCCTCAAAAGCGTCCTTGCCAAGGCCGCAGGTGTGGCAGACCAATCAGCGGGAATGTCTTCACAGGCAGTGTAGGGAGCTGTGCCGCCGAAGTAGTTGACTTCCAGCAATGACGAAAATATAATTCTTATGAGGTGATCGCGTGAGCAAGAAAATCGTATGGCGGCAGATAAGCCGGGAGAACACGGTTATCAAAGATGTTGTTGAGGCGCTGAAAGACACCGACAACTTAATGGAAGCAAACCGGTATTTTTGCGAACTTTGTGAAAGTGTTTCGGGTTTTGAAAAGCTGAGCAGCAATGTGTATCGCTACAAAGATTTTTTCATTAACATCGGAAAGCGTGTGTTTATGGCTGTTCACGCAGAAGGTCTGCGTATTGTTGCTGACTTAGGGCTGTCCTGTCTGCCGGAACTGGCAGCGTATGTCTGGTTGGATAACGATGAGGATATGGTATTGATTACCCGTGTAAAAGATAGCTTCGGCCAGCATATTCTTCCTTTCAAGGGAGAATATCAGCTTACTGACGCACTGAGACAAGAACTTCTTGCCGATGCTGATCGGCTTATGGAAAGTGGATACACAGTTGCATCGCTGATCGGTGACCGTTCGGATTGGTATATACTTGAAGACTGCAGCGCAGTTATTTTCTCGAATTGCAAACTTGTGGATGTGCCACAAAAGGCGAAGCCTGCGTTCCGGATGAGACTCTTGGAAGAACTCTGTCTTAATTGAAAATTTGAAAAGAGGACAGACAATGCCGTCCGTCCTCTTGGTGGTAACTGAATTACGCTTCCTCAAAAGCGTCCTTGCCGAGGCCGCAGGTGGGGCAGACCCAATCGGCGGGAACATCTTCCCAGGCAGTGCCGGGAGCTACGCCGTTATCGGGATCGCCAACGGCGGGATCGTATTCATAGCCGCAGGGGCAAACGTATTTTTTCATAATTGTATCTCCTTGGATATTTTTAGGATAGATGACAGGCTTATTTCTGCCTTGTGTATCAACCATACTGCGCTTCGTTGAGGGGGTTATCCCAGTAAATAATCCCATTGATCGAGGCGGCAATTTCATCCGCTGCCTCGCGCACCTGCGAAAGGTACTGCTCGTCACGCTTTTTGGAGCGCCGCCCCTTGGCGCGGAACAGCTCCTTCAGGACGCAGGAGTCGTAGCTTATGGCGAAATCCTCTTCGTTTTGGTGGGGGAAGAAGGTCACGCCGACCTCGTACCGGATAATTCCGCTGTCGCTTTCGGCGGTCAGCCAGACAGCGGCGCCGCGGCGCTCAACATCATTGAAGGTGCATTCGGCGGCAAAATACTGCCGGTAAACATCTATGGTTTTCATTGATAACTCTCCGAGAAGGGAGGCGCGGGTAGCCGCACCTCCCGGAATTGTTTTCACGGTATCACCAAAGAATGTCTTCGGTGCAGGTTAAACTGTACTATTCCATTCGATACTTGGCGGTATATCCGCACTCTGAGCAGCGGTATCTGACGCCGCCGAGGCTCTGTAGCAAATTGAACAGCTCTGGCAGACAGCCTCGTACCTGTACAAAGCTAACGTGGACACCCGTGGTCGGTCTCCCGGTTACGGGTGAAAGGCTGTACCATCGGGCGCTGTCGCATTTGGGACAGCGTGACGGAGCGCGAACCATTGAGGCTTAACCGAAGTATCTCTTCAGCAGACCCTCGAAAGCTCTGCCATGTCGGGCCTCGTCCTTGGCCATCTCGTGGACGGTGTCGTGGATAGCGTCCAGACCCAGCTCCTTGGCTCTTGCGGCCAGCTGCTTCTTGCCGTCGCAGGCGCCGGCTTCGGCTTCAACGCGCATCTCGAGGTTCTTCTTGGTGGAGTCGGTAACGACCTCGCCCAGCAGCTCGGCAAACTTGGCGGCGTGCTCGGCCTCTTCGTAGGCGGCCTTCTCCCAGTACAGTCCGATCTCGGGATAGCCTTCGCGGTGGGCAACTCTGGCCATGGCCAGGGACATACCGACCTCGGAGCACTCACCGGCAAAGTTGGCGCGCAGGCCTTCGATGATCTCCATATCAACGCCCTTGGCTACACCGACAATGTGCTCGTCAGCCCAGACGGTCTCGCCGGCCTTCTGCTCGACGAACTTGGAAGCGGGAACCTTGCACTGAGGGCAGAACTCGGGAGCCTCGGGACCTTCGTGAACATAACCGCAAACGCTGCAAACAAACTTTTTCATACTGATATCTCCTTTTTCAATGTTATTATTGTTGTTTTTTATAGAGGTATCCAGCGATTCAAAATCACCGGCACCGTGTTTACAGATGGGGCAGATAAAGTCGGAGGGAAGCTCGGCTTCCTCGTGGATGTAGCCGCATATCCGGCAGCGCCAGCCTTTTTTGCCTTGTGTGGCCTGAGGCTTTGGCTTGATATTGCTGTGGTAGTAGGCATAGGTCAGCGGCTCGGTGTCGGCGGTGACCTGAGCGTCGCTCACGCCGGCGATGAAGAGATAATGCGTGCCCATGTCGAAGGCCTTGATGACCTTGCAGTCAAACCACGCGCAGACATGATCACCAATCAGCGGCAGACCGGAGGGAACGGTTTTGGCATTCAGCCCGGCGAATTTGTCGCTGTCGCGGCTGCTCTGAAAGCCAAAGCGCCGGATGGTGTCAAAGTCGGTGGTGACATCAAGGGCGGATACGCAGAAGCGTCCACTCTTAACTATAGCCTGACTGGTATAGTTGCTTTTGTTAAGTGTAATACTCAGCCGCTTGGGTTCGTCAGTCTGCTGCACGGCGGTGTTGCACACACAGCCGACCGGACGGCCGTCTATCTGACTTGTAACGATGTACAGGCCGTAGCTGAGCTTGAAGAACGCGGTGTTGTTCACTGCCGGTCACCTCTTTTGCATTCGGGGCATATGCCCTTGAGATTGAGCTCGTAGGATCTGATGTCAAGTCCGCAGTGCCGGGCGAGCAGCGAAGTAAGATCGCCGATATCCGCGTCAACAACCTGACCGCAGTTTTCGCACAGCATATGCTCGTGGGGAGTGAGTGTCTTGTCGTACCGATCGGGACCGTTGAGTATCGGGATGTGGAGAATGTCGCCGTTCTCACTTAAAATCCCGAGGTTGCGGTAAACAGTCCCGATGGCGATGTTTGGTTTTTTCTGCTTTGCTTCGAGAAAGATCTGCTCAGCAGTGGGGTGATTGCAGGCGTTCATTACAATGTCGTAGATTATGCGTCGTTGTTCCGTCATTTGAATCACTCCTTTCTCTTTCTGAGATTAATTATAAGAATTATTCCTAAAAAGTCAATAGCTTTTTCAAAATTTTTCCTTTTTATTTTCTGGAAATGCAAAAAAAGCGCACAGCGTCGGGGAAAATCGACGCTGTGCGCTTTTATATTACATACGCCTTATTCGGTCTGAGCGGCCATGTATTCCTCAAAGCTGCCGTTTAAGATAAGAAGCATATCCTGATAATTCTTAGGCACGAGATAATAGGAAGAGTCGTGGCCAACGACCTCGAGGGCTTCGAGAGCGCCGTTTTTGAGGGTGTCAAATACCGTCCTCTTGGCGGTCGGGTCGTTCTGGGAACGCAGATTGTAAAGACATCCGCCCAAAGCCACATTCACATAGCTCCTGCGCAGCTCGTCGAGCACACCAAGCTCGGCCAGCTTGTCGTGCCATGCGCTGTAAGCCTCGAAGAAACAGAGGGGATGCTTGTTTTTGGTGGTCTGCAGATTGTTCTCAAGGCCTACGCGGTAATAGACAAGGGCCTTGTCCACGGTCACGATGCGCTGGGCCATGGCCAGAGCCGAATAGGTGAAGAACAGATCGTTGGAATTCTGCAGATGCTGGAACTGGAGTCCGCAATCAAGGACGAACTGCCGCCGGAACATCTTGGTCCAGGGACAGGGAGTGGTGATGCGGTAGAGATCGTTGGAGCAGTCCTTATAGCAGAAGGGCTGCTTTGACGGAGCATACTGGTTGTTGAGCAGCCAGCCGGCCTCTCTGTATTGTCCGGTGGGATTGTGGTAATGCTTGGCGCCGAAAAGTACCACATCGGCGTCGGCTGCCTTGGCCGCGTCGTAGGCCGCCTCGGCCAGATGGCGGGCAAAGAAGTCGTCGGAATCGAGGAAAATGACATATTCGCCGGTGGCGTTGGCAAGGCCGAGGTTACGGGCGGCCCCGGCGTACTTGTTCTGCTGGGTGAAAACACGGACGCGCTTGTCCTTGGCGGCGTATTCGTTGAGAATCTCCAGCGAACGATCGGTGGAGCCGTCGTCCACGCAGATGATCTCAATGCGCTTGAGGGTCTGATTGAGCAGAGTATCAAGTCCCTGCTCGATGAACTCCTGCACGTTGTACACGGGCATAATAATGGAAACAAGGGGCTCAGAGCCGCCGAAACGCTTGCTGAATCGGGAGCGGAAATGCCTTAGAGCATAGGAAAGACCGTAAGTGCGCACGGTTCTGATGGCAGTGGAGGCCATGCGGGGCAGCCATGTGATGGCGCTGCCGAGGCGGTAGCTTGTAGAATTGCGGTAGTCCTCCTCAACCTCTCTGAGACGGCGGCGCAGGTTGGTGTTTTCCGCCTTGATGTAGCTGCGCTCAAGGCTGGTCTCGGTGCTCTGCTTGATGAAATCAAGGAAATGGGCGGCGCAGAAGTCGCCGCTGGTCAGCACGGCCTGATCGCCGGGGATATCGAGATTGAAGAAAATGCGGCGGGCGTTGCCGAATATGCTGTTGAAAAGATACTCGGAGACATAGGGGAAGGCCTCCTTGGAAACCTCGCGGCCGCGCATGAAGGCCAGCATCTCGGCGTAGGAGACGATGTAGCCCTGCACATTCTTCATTGACTGGTTGGAGGTCATTATGGATTCGCCGCGCACTCTGCGGTGATAGAAAGCGGAATTGATGTAGCCAACCTTCCGGGCGAGGATCATGCACTGGAAGGAAAAGAGATTATCCTCGTGGATGATGCCCTCATAGAAGCGCAGATGGTTTTCTTCGATGAGGCTGCGGCGATAGAGCTGCAGGCAGACCGAACCCATGAACTCCTTGTTGGTGCGCATTTTGGAGAACATGGTCTGGCCGTCGCAGGTCACGGAGTAGTCGCCCTTGCGGTCGTAGTAGTCGATGTAATTCTGATTGAGCTCCTTGACCTTCTGGCTCTCGAAGAAGGGGACGCAGTTGAAATAGACAATATCAAGATCCTCATCCGAGGCCTTGGTGTAAAGCTCCTCGAGGGCGTTCTTGTCAATGTAATCGTCGCTGTCGAGGAAATAGACATATTCGCCGACAGCTACATCAAGGGCGGCATTGCGGGCGCTGGAAAGGCCGCCGTTTTCCTTGCTCACCAGCTTGACTGTGCTGTATTTTTTCGCGTATTCTCTGACGATATCCGCCGACTTGTCGGGAGAACCGTCGTCCACGCATATGATTTCTATGTTCTTCAGCGTCTGTTTTACGGCGCTGTCCAGACATTCTCCGAGAAATTCCTCGACCATGTAAACCGGCACGATGACCGATACGGCGGGACGGTTATGTTCCATGTTGACCTCCGGATTGTTTAATACCATATATAGTACCGCAAACCGCGAAAAATAGCAAGGGTTGAGTGTCATAATCGCGCGATTTGCCATTAACTTTTCAAATTCGGTTTGACATATATGCACTATAACGATAAAATATATTCAAAGAAAACCAAACTACCAGAAGGAGTGATCCGATTGAAAAACATTCCCATGAGCGGATATATCGCCCAGTGCCGGCCGCTGCTCGGAAAGCTGCTTGATATGCTGCTGAAAAAATATCCCTACGCGTCGATCCTCGCGGTGGATTCAAAGGCCAAGGGCTATTCGGTGTCCCGTTCGGGCGTCAGCGCCTCCGAGCAGGAAATGCTCAGCACAAGGGGCTTTGTGGTCAAGGTATATGACGGAAGCAGCTATGGCGAATACTCCTTTAACGAGCTGGAGGAAGAGCGGCTGACCGCCATCGCGGAAAAGATCGACAGCTGTCTCATGCCCCTTCCGGAGGGCTTCGAGATCAACGAATATGCCCAGCTGCCCGATGAGGAGGCAAGGCTGGAAAAGAGTACCGCCTGCGCCATTCATCCCGAGGAGCTGAGCGACGGCGAGATCATCGACCGGCTGTCGGCCATCCGAGCCGAAGGCCTTGCTTCCGACGAGCGGGTGCTGGATGTCAGCGTCAGATTCTCGTGGCGGGTCTTTACCAAGCTGTTCCTTTCGGCAAACCGGGAGCTGTGCCAGAATATAATGTGGGCAAACGGCGCGGCGGTGGCCATGGCCAAGCGGGGAGAGGAGATAAAGGACTGCTACAAGGGTTACTCCATGCTGGGCGGTGCCGAGCTGCTGGACGACATGAGCGGCGACATAACCTCTCTGGCGGCAACAGCGGTGTCCCTATTGGACAGCGAGCCTATCACACCGGGTGAATACGACTGCATCTGCACTCCGGAGGTCACCGGTATGATCGTTCACGAGGCCTTCGGCCACGGCGTGGAAATGGATATGTTCGTCAAGGACAGAGCTCAGGCAAAGCAGTTTATCGGCCAGTATGTGGCTTCGCCGCTGGTCACCATGCGTGACGGCGCTGCCGCTGCCGAACAGACGGCCACCTGCTTCTTTGACGACGAGGGCGTGCTTGCCTGCAACACCAAGATAATCGACAAGGGTGTGCTGCGTGCCGGAATAAGCGATGCCCAGAGTGCCATGTTCCTCGGAACCGCTCCCACGGGCAACGGCCGCCGCGAGAGCTACGCCCGCAAGGCATACACCCGCATGACCAACACCTTTTTTGAGGCGGGTGAAGACAAATACGAGGATATGCTTGCTTCCGTTGAATACGGCTTTCAGCTGGAAAACGCCAGCAGCGGCATGGAGGATCCCAAGAACTGGGGAATTCAGTGCATGGTCACCATCGCCCGGGAGATCAGGGACGGTAAGTTTACCGGCCGGGTGTTTTCGCCCATCGTGCTGACCGGATATGTGCCCGACCTGCTCAAGTCCATCACCATGATGTCTGACAAGATCGAGCTTTCCGGCTCGGGCTTCTGCGGCAAGGGCTACAAGGAATGGGTCAAGGTGTCCGACGGCGGCCCGTATATCAAGGCCCGCATTCGTCTGGGCTGAGGAGGTGCGCAAATGATTGATAAGATTATAAAGGCTCTCGCGGAATGCGGAGTGACCGAATACAGAATAAATGAGGATAGGGTGGAGACAGCCGAGCTGTTCTTTGTGCGTAAAAACCTCGATATGCGCAGGATAAACGAATCCTGCAGCCGGGTTGTGACGATCTTCCGCCGGGTCGAGGGCGAAAAGGGCAGCACAAGCGTCATTGTCCATCCCGGAATGACTGACGACGAGCTGAAAAAAGCCATAGCCGATGCCTATGAGAATGTTAAATACGCCCTCAACCCGGATTTTGAGCCGGTCAGGGGCGGCAGGAGCGACCATATCCCATTCTCTGGAGAGCTTGCGGAAAACACTCTGCAGCAGAGCGCCGGAATCATGGCAAAGGCGCTGTTTGCGGCTGATAAATCTGAGGACGCTTTCATCAACTCCGCCGAGATATTCGTGACCAGAAAGGATGCCCGCATCATCACCTCGGAGGGCATTGACGTCAGCTACACAAGCTGCAGAACCGACGGCGAATTCGTGGTGCAGTGCGTTTCTCCCGAGGATGTGGAAATGTACCACAGCTTCTCCTACGACAACCTCGCCGCCGATGAACTGACCCGGAAGGCCGCCGAGGCCATTGCGACGGTCAGAGACCGCTCAAAGGCAAAGAACTCTCCGGTGGGAGGAAGCTACACGGTGCTGCTGTCGGGCAATTATGTCCGCGAGCTGCTGAGCTTCTACGCCGACCGGGCCGAGGCTGGCTATATCTATCCCGGATACTCCGACTATGCCATCGGCGCAAAGGTGCAGGGAGAGGCTCCGGAGGGTGAGCTTGTGTCCATCACGGGCTGCGCCGTGGAGCCCTACAGCATGGAGGGCGTGCCCATGTCTGACCGCCCCATCATCGAAAATGGCGAGGTTCGTCTGATTCAGGGCAACACCCGCTTCTGCCGTTATCTGGGCGTTGAGCCTACCGGCAGCTACAGCAAGATAAGCTGCTCCAACGGCACGGTGCCATTCGAGGATATGAAGAAAGCCGGACGGTGCCTCTATGTGGCCTCCATGTCCGACTTTCAGACCGATGTGTTTTCCGGACGCTTCGGCGGCGAGATTCGCCTTGCATATCTGTACGACGGCGATTCGGTCACTTTGCTGACAGGTGGTTCAATAAACGGCAGCCTGCTGGAATGCCACGGAAATCTTGTGTTTTCCACCGAGCGCTATTCCTCGGCCAGCTACGAAGGTCCCTTTGCGGTCATGCTCAAGGGCGTGAATGTGGCGGGTACTGAAGAGTAATCACAATCAAGAAAGGCGACGGAAGCAATTTCCGCCGCCTTTTTTCATAGCTCAATGCAATAAATATCTTTTTCTTCGGTGCGTTTTTCAAATATGCCGCCGTTTTTCAGGATTACCCGGCGGGAGCCTTCATTGCTGTGGTCGCAGGTCAGCAGAACGCGGCTCAAGCCAAATGATTCAGCCATTGGCAAGAGCATCCCGAGTACTGCCGAAGCATACCCTTTACGCCGTTCCCATGGGGCGATACAATAGCCGATATGCCCGGCATAATTGAGGATAAAATCAGAATCCTCACATCGAATATTTGCCGCGCCGATGATTTGGCCGTCAAACCGCACAAGATAATATTTTGTCAGCACGCAGCCTTCGGGCAGCGTCTCCCTGCGGGAAAAGGAATCGAGGCGTTTGAAATGCTCGGCGAAAGGCAGAGCGTTGGGGTTGAGCGAGAATGGGACGGCTTCCCCAGCGCATTCGGCCTTGTATCTTTCGGAAAACTGGATAAACTCCGCTTCATCAGAAGAGGAGAGAGGCGTGAGAACAAGCATTTCAAATCCTCCTAAAAAAATAACAGCCAGATCTGGAACCGCTGATCACGGTGCAGATCTGGCTGCGGTTATATTGTTTTGCGTCAGTCGCCAAATCCGATGCCCATTCTGCGGGCGGTGTCGATTATCTCGCAGTCCTTGGGAACGAGCTTGGTCTTTCCGGCCACGTCGGAGAGCTTGTTGCGCACGATCTTGTCGCCGTTGAGGGCGACAGTGTAGCCGTAATCTCCGTCGCGGATGAGCTTGGCGGCGTGGGCTCCGAAGCGTGTGGCAAGCACGCGGTCGTAGGGAGAGGGGGAGCCGCCTCTCTGATAGTGTCCGGGAATGACCACACGGGCCTCAATGCCCATGGCGTTCTGAATATCGTTTGCCAGCCGCTGTCCCACTGAGGTGAAATGCTCGTCGGCGCGCTTCTGCTCAAGCTGCTTTTTCTTCATCTTGGCTTCGGCCACATCCATGGCGCCCTCGGCCACGCAGATGATGGCAAAGTTGCGCTTGTGAGTGGCGCGTTTCTCAATGGATTTTACCACACTGTTCAGGTCGTAGGGGATCTCAGGGAGCAGAATGATATCAGCGCCGCCTCCCAGACCGGCATACAGCGTGAGCCAGCCGGCCTTGTTGCCCATCAGCTCAATGACCATGACCCGGCCGTGGCTGTTGGCGGTGGTATGGATGCGGTCGACCACATCGGTGGCGATGTCCACAGCGGTGTGGAAGCCGAAGGTTACGTCGGTGTCCCAGATATCATTGTCGATGGTCTTGGGCAGACCGATTACATTCAGGCCCTCCTCGGCAAGGAGATTTGCGGTTTTGTGGGTGCCGTTGCCGCCGAGTGTCACCAGACAGTCAAGCCCCATAGCGGCGTAATTCTGCTTCATGGCGGCGACCTTGTCCACCTTGTCGTCCTCGATGACGCGCATATTGCGGTAGGGAGTGCGGCTGGTGCCCAGAATGGTTCCGCCAAGGGTGAGTATGCCGCCAAAATCACTGGGCGGCATGAAGGTGTAGCTACCCTCGATGAGGCCTGTGAAGCCGTCATTGATGCCGATGAATTCAGCGTCAAAAAGATTATAGGAGGCGTAGGCGACGCCGCGAATGGCGGCGTTAAGGCCGGGGCAGTCTCCGCCGGCGGTCAGCAGTCCGATCCGTCTTTTCATCGTA
>JAZSQO010000042.1:0-15298 GCA_045538015.1 Acutalibacteraceae bacterium
CTCATCGTCCTCCGGGTCATACTCTTCCTCTTCCTCCTCATCCTCCACCGGCGCAAAGCCCTCGAGGCTGTCTCTGAACCGGCGGGCGGCATAGCCCAGAATGTACTGCCGGGCGTTGAGGAAGGCCACGGCCACATTCGATGCCAGAGCCAGAAAAAGCATCATAAACGAGGCGACAATATTTATGACCGACTGGGCATCCCAATCAAGGAAGTCCCATCCCAGTATGCCGGCGATGGAGCCAATCATCCGCAGCACCAGCACCACAAACAACGCGGCCATGGAGACCGTCAGTCCCGCCAGCGTCGTCCGTATGCCGAGCATCTCGTCGGCTATTCCGAATTTCATCTTTGCCTTCGGGCGGAAGCAACCCTCCCGGATGCGCCGGGCCATGAGATAAAGGTCAGCCATCCGGGCGATATCCGAGGTGAGAACATACAGCGCGATCACCACCGCTGCGGTGACCATCTCGGCTCTTTCCGGCTCGTCCCACATTATCTCCCCGGCAAAGGAGCCTACGAACAGAAAGGATGCCAGCACATACAGAGCCGTGACCACGCACCGGGCGCCGAAGCCCGTGGCCCAGTTGGCGGCGGCGGGCATTTTTTTAACCAGCGGACGGATGCTGAACAGCACGCACAGCACCAGCAGCACCGCCAGCAGGACCCACAGCACCTTCACCACCGGGTCGCCGAGAGCAGGATCGGACAGCGCCTCCCTCACCGTGCCGGCGATCAGCGCGGTCGGGCCGGCAAAAACAAGGGTCGTCCACAGCGCGGGCGCCGGGCTTTTCAGCGGGAACTCACCCGTCCATATTTTCCAGCCGAATATCTGGTAAAAATTCTCCTGGGGAGACAAATCAAGCATTTCTCTGAACATTCTCATTCCTCCACGGGAAAGAAGGTTTTTTCTACACTATACCCCACCGCCGGGAATTTTTCAAGAAGGACATATTTTTTCGTTTTCCCTTCAACACTTTGTCCCGCCCGGGCGTTATATCAGTGAAGGGCCCTTCGGAAACAGACAGAAACGAGGTGACAGGCATGACAGAGCAGGAGCTTGAGCGGATGTTCGAGCAGCACGCCGACGCGGTTTACCGTGTGTGCCGCACATATCTCAGCGCCGCCGACAGCGAGGACGCCGTTCAGGAGGTCTTTGTGCGGCTGATGCGCGCCTCGCCGGAATTTCCCTCTGAGCGGGAGGAGCGGGGCTGGCTGATAGTCACTGCCTGCAACTGCTGCAAGAGCTTTCTGCGGTGGCGCAAACGCCATCCCATGGCCGGGGAGGAGACGGCCGAGCGCCCGGTGCGGGACGAATATCCCGCCGAGGTGCTGGAGCTGATAATGTCCCTGCCCGAGGACAGCCGTCAGGTGGTGTATATGCACTGCTACGAGGGCTATTCTCTGGCGGAGATCGCCCGGCTGAGCGGCGTTCGGGCATCCACCGTCCGCTCAAGATGGTTCCACGCCCGCAGACGCCTTCAGAAAATGTTAGGAGGAGAAGAAGATGAATAATGAGATAAAAAAAGCCTTTGATTCGCTGGCTCCCACACCGGAGCAGAAGTCCCGGATTCTTGCCGGCATCAAGAAAAGAGCCGCCGGAGAGACCGGAACAAAGCCCGCGCGCAAGGGCGTGAAATGGCTTCGGGTGGCGGCAGTTGCCGCGGCGCTGTGCTGTGTCTTTGCCATGACCGCCTTTGCCGAGGAGATAGGCGGCTTTATCGCCGGCATATTTACCAACGACGCCGTTGTGGGCGAGGAGGTCAGAACCTATGTCTACCGCGACACCGACGGCCATGTGGAAATGACCGTTGAGGAGGTGCTGAGCGACAACAGCACCATCCGCATGGTCATACACTACCGAGCCCTGGACGACGAGGGCGCCCAATGGCTCAGCACCCTCGAACTTTACGGCGGCGACCCGGAGTGGTACAACGAAAACTGGTACTTCCGGCTGAGCGCCGACCCGGCTCCCGGCAGTCGTGCCGCCGGCGGCATGACGGGAGCCTATGAGCTGGAGGATATGCGCACCGAAACCGAGCGGCGCTTCGTGCTGCTCATGGAGCTTGCCTCGGACGACTGGGGCACCGCCGTTCTGATGAAATACGGCATGACCGACGGCTCCCGGGAGACAGAGATAGATGTGACCGGCAACCTTGAAAAGCGGGTGTACACCCTTGATTCCGTCCAGACTCCCGGCAAGCCCTACCGCCCCACCTCGGTGAGCGTTACACCACTTACCGTTACGGTATACGGTGAGAATCTGGGCGCTTTCTACTACAAGGAATTTGAAACTCCCTACGGCATCTACAGCGAGATCGGCCCGCTGAGCGACGAGCCCATCGGCTCCATGAGCGTGAAATTCAGGGACGGCTCGGAGATGGTCATGTTCAGAGGCGGCTGCGGATATCGGAATATGTCCATGTTCGGCATCGTCGAGTCCACTCCCGATCCCGACGACTGCATGATCGCCCGCACCAGCTTCGACCAGCCCATCGACCTCGACACCCTCTCCGGCATCGAGATCGACGGCGTGTTCTATCCCTTCGATTGAATGTATAGGCAAGTGCCGGTAAGTAAAGAACAAGCAAAAACCAGCGGCTCCGCTTTTTCCGGCGGGGCCGCTGGTTTGGTTATATGCGATTATACTGCCTATGCCTCTATGATTTCAACCGCGCTGCCGCCGCTGTACACAAACAGCAGCGACCCGCACCATTCAAAGGCAAGGTCATCGTATTCCGGCAGTTTTCCCAGCTTCGTTTTCTCTTCGGCCGCCGGGTCGTACCTGCACAATGTATAATTCTGAACGTCAAAAAGATACACATAAGCGCCGTCAAAGCCGACAACCCGCGTCAGATTATCCTCTGTCCGGTACACAACGAAATTCTGCCGTGTGTTCAGGTCGGTGGCATACACGCAGTCGTGCAGCAGGTATTTCTGGGGGAAATTGTAATCATAGGGGCTGCTGCCCCATTCGCTGCCGTGGTAATCCGGCGCCTGAAGCAGCTCGTATACTACCCCGCCCTTTATGAACTGGTTTTCGATGGCTCCGCGGTACTTTCCGGTTTTTGCCTCGGTGTGCTCGGAAATCATACCGTTTTCTCCATACGCGTGTATGTGACCGCAATTCACCCCGTAAATCCATCCGTCGTGGTAATAAAGAGGAACTCTGCGGTTGCGGTAATCGTCAAGACTGCGCGGCTGGGAGCGATTCTCCACGGTGAGCAGGCTGACCGCTTCAAGGCCGCCCTCCCTTTCGCTGACGCCTTCGGAGTACACGCGGATACCGTCAACGGTCGAGCAGAAGATATCAAAATAGCCGTCGATCTCGCCCATGGGCGTTCCCGAGCATATCACGTCGGAAAGGGACACTGTCTGCTCCGGAGCCGCCTCATCGCAGCAGAACAGCCCCTGAGCGGTTGACCAGAAAATGCTGTTTCCCACTGCCTCGATGCTCAATATGCCCCTTCCATGGCGGGCAGTCTGCTTTGCCTCTGTGTCATACACAATGGCGGTTTCGTCCTCCAGCAGGATGTACAGCCTTTGCTCCGAGGCGGTCAGCATCCTGATGTCGTCCACATCGCTGACCACGGGCTGAGAGCCGGGATACTGATAAATATTCCCTCCGCTCACGTAGAACACATCCCGCCCGTTTGTCGCGGTCATGGTTCGCAGAGCGGGCGTTTCGCCGCTGAAATGGGACACGGCGAAGGTGCGGTCGCTCCTGTCCGCCGCGGAGGAACCGCCGCAGCCGGCAAGACCGGCCGCGCACAGAACAAGAGCTGCGGAGAGGATAAGACCCGTCAGCTTGCGGCAGCGCCGGAATTTCATCTGTGTCAGCTCCAATCGTTACAGAGATTCTGGGAGTGTTTTGCGAGGTTGGGGTTTGGGTTGTGTTTGAATGGTATGAAGCCTCCGGCTTGCTCCGTAGGGGCGGATTCCATATCTGCCCTTGCACAAGCCTCCGGGTTTCCTTTGTAGGTGCGGTCATTGACCGCCAGCGGATCGCCGCCGGATTCCGACGAAAGTCACCTCGGTGCGGACTGCCCGTTAAAGAATAAAGAATATGGAATAAATAAGAAATAAGAAAGATTTTGGGGGCGGTCGTCTCCGGCGGCTCATTCTCCCAGCATACCGGCGATGAACCGGCTGAGCCGCGCCACGGGCAGGCCGACCACGTTGCAGTAGTCGCCGCCGATGCCCTTGACCAGCATCCGGCCCTTGCCCTGAATGCCGTAGGCGCCGGCCTTGTCCATAGGCTCGCCGGTGGCGATGTATTCTTTTATCTCGCCGTCGGTAAGGGGATAGAAGCACACGTCGGTCACCTCGCAGAAGGCGTCGGAGGTGCCGTCGGGCAGCACCACGCACACGGCGGTCATGACCTGATGGGTGCGGCCGGACAGAGTGCGGAGCATCCGGGCGGCGTCGGCCTCGTCGGCGGGCTTGCCGTAGATGGTGCCGTCGGCCACCACGATGGTGTCAGCCGAAACGATGACCCGGCCCTCGCTCTGGGGCAGAGCACGGGCGGCGTCGGCCTTGCGCCGGGCGATGAGCAGAGCGGCGTCCATTGGCTCGGTGCCCTCGGGGACGGTCTCGTCGGCCTCGGGAGAGGCACACACGAAGGGCATATTCAGCTCGGCTATCAGCTCCCGCCGTCTGGGCGAGGCCGAGGCGAGGAAGATTTCGTATTGCATGATGGTTGATCCTTTCTTTTGAAGCCTCACTCTATCCTCAGCGAGACCTGACTGTCGTCGGCCTGCCAGTCGGTTCCGTTTCTGCGCACGGTGATGGCGCGGCTGCGGGAGGCTATGCCGCTGAGAGTGACGCCGTCGTCGTCAAGGAGCCGGCAGGTCATGGTGTCGCTGCCCCAGCCGATGAGCTCCAGATGGCCGCCGGAGAGACGGTCGGTGCACTCGGCGGGATCGCCAAGGGGCAGCAGTTGTCCCCGGCGGACGAATATGACCAGCTCGGTCAGGGGAATATCCACATAATGATGACCGGCGGGCATGGGCGTGGAGGACACTGTCTGAGCGCCTCTGAAGCGGACGCACAGCATATCCTCGGGCAGGTAGACGTACCTTCCTGCGGCGTTCTGCTCGTAAACGGGAGCCAGCATGACGCTTTCGCCCCACATGAGCTGATCCTCCACGCGGCAGGCGATGCGGTCGGAGGGATAATCAAAGGCCAGCGGACGGAAGAGCATACCGTCGCTGTTCACAGCCTTGAGGTACTCGCTGTAGAGATAGGGCAGCAGGCGGTAGCGCAGGGTGACCACGCCGGCCATCTCCTTTGCCAGACGGAAGCGGTAGACCTCCTGAGGCCGGGTGTCCCATGCCGAATGGTTGCGCATGAGGGGAGTGAAGATGCCGAACTGGAGCCAGCGCATGACCAGATCCTCGGTGGCGTCGCTGCCGAAGCCGCCGATG
This sequence comes from Acutalibacteraceae bacterium, assembly GCA_045538015.1. Taxonomy (GTDB): domain Bacteria; phylum Bacillota; class Clostridia; order Oscillospirales; family Acutalibacteraceae; genus SIG598. The sequence goes on from JAZSQO010000042.1 coordinate 5,426, forward strand.
TCGGCGCCCGAGTAGAGGAAGCCGCACATATTCAGCGAGGGCATCATCTTTATGTTGAGCAGCAGGTGAGACCACCAGGAGCAGTTGTCCCCCGTCCACAGACCGGCGCACCGGTGCATACCGATGGAGGAAGCCCGGGAGTAGAGGAGTATTCTCCGGTCGGTGAGGGTGCGGCGGAAGGCGTCGTGAGCCGCCCGGGTCATGTTGAAGCCGAAGAGGTTGTGCAGTCCGTAATGGGCGATGGCACCCTGAGGAGTGTTGTGATAGAACGCCTTGAGATCCTCCGGGCGGCGGGACATATCGTTGAACACGCCCAGCAGACGGAAGTAGTCGTATATGCCCACATTCTTGTCCCGCACCGAATCCACCTCGGCCAGAGCGGCGTTCAGCCCGGCGGGAGTGTAGAAGATGGAAGGCTCGTTCATGTCGTTCCAGAAGCCCTCGATGCCGCAGTCCAGCAGGCGCTTGTAAAGGCCGCCGAACCAGCGGCGAGCTTCGGGATTGAGCACATCGGGGAACACCGACCGACCCGGCCACACAGCGGCCACAAAGGGCTTGCCCTCGCCGTCGCGGCAGAAGTAGCCCTTGTCCCGGCCCTCGGTGTATACGTCGTAATTCTCGTCCACCTTGACCCCGGCGTCGATGATGGGCACAAGGCGCACGCCCTGACCCTTCAGCTCGGCGCTGAGGGCGGCAAGACCCTCATAGCCGCCGAAGCGCTCCCGGCTGACGGTGAAGTCCTTGAAATCTTCCATGTAGTCGATGTCCAGACAGACCGCGTCCAGAGGACAGCCGGCGGCCTTGCTCTGGCGCACCACCTGACGCACATCCTCGGCGGTCTTGTAGCCCCAGCGGCTCTGCTGGTAGCCAAAGCCCCACTTGGGCGGCACATAGCTCTTGCCGGTCATGCGCCGGAACTGGGTGGTGATATCCATGAGGCTGTCGCCGGTGATGAGATAGACCACGGCGTCGGAGCCGTCCACGGTGATGACCGCTCTGTCGCCCCGCTCAAAGCCCAGATCGAAGGTGACCTTGCCGGGGAAATCCACGAACACACCCAGCAGCTCCTCGTCCCGGAAGATGACGAAGTTGTGGGCGCCGTAGAGAGAAGAGGTGGTCTCCGTGTGGCCGGCGATATCGGTGCAGAAGCTGGTGTATACATAGCCGCGCTTGTTGATGCCCCGCACATTCTGGCCGAGGCCGTAAACGGCGGTGCTGTCGGTCAGCGGGCGGGTGAGCACCAGCTGCTGTCCGGCGGCGATGTCAATGCCCTTGGGAGCGGTGCGGGCGGCGTCGATATCCTCCACCACAGCCTCGGTATAATAGGGATTGCCGAAGATATACTTGCTTATCATAATACATTCTCCAAATACATACAGATTTTCCTTGTTCCGGGCATTTGCGCCCATACAGATTATTATACCAGATTTGTCCGCCGGGTCAATCACAGAATCATCACCGGCCTATGAGGCTGTAAAGTACCTCGCCCTCGGAGGAGATGATCAACCGGAAGTCCCCGCCGACCACGCCCACAAAGGAGGAAAATTCCGAGAAATACGCGTCGGGCGACCGGGAAAGCACCAGCCAGCAATCGGCCTCGGGGTCGTAGGAAACATGAGGGTGCATCAGCCCTTCCTCAACACGGAAATACCGCCGCCACACCTGCCCCGCGGCGGCCGCCGCCCGGGGCTTGCAGTTGATGGGGCGCTCCGCTCCGAAGCCCTCGGCGAAGATATCATTCCCGGTGCGGCAGTCGTTGAAGCGCGCGCTGGGGTCGCGCTCTCCGGCGGCGATGGTCTCCTCAAGGCTGAAGGAATCGTAGATGAGGAAATAATCCGCCGACCACACCGCGCCGCCCACGACAAGAGCGAAAACCAGCGACAGCGCCGCCCCGCCCTTTACGCCCCTTGAGCACAGCCACCACGCCGCGCAGCCCGCCGCGAACATGGCAAAGGCAAAGAGCAGCCACAGCTTGACCATAGTGCCGAACCATTCGGTGCCGGGCATGATATCAAAGTCGAAGGAGTTGCGCGCCTCGTAGTTTTCCATCTCCGCCCGGGGGAAGAACAGCCACAGCAGCACAAAGGAGCCGTACACCAGCCCGCAGCAGCCAGCCGCGGCGGGGAAAGCGACCTTTTTCCGTGCCAGTGCCGGCATCAATCCGAAGGTGACCTGAGCCGCCAGCGCCAGCGGAGCCGCCGCCCGCCCGAGCACAAAGGGGAAGAAGAACTGATCCATCTCATAGCAGAAGTAGCCGTGAGAGGAGAGATTATACCAGCTTATGAGGCACAGCGCCGCCGCGAGGCAAGCGCCGAAGGAGCCGATGGTGAACAGGGTCAGCAGCAGGGGCGTCTGGGTGTCCGCCGCCGCCAGCCGGAACTGACTCACCGTCAGGTAAATAAACGCCAGCGTGACAAAGGAGCTCAGTGAGAAGATGGCGGTCAGCTCGGAGGTGACGTCGGCGTGCACCGCCGCCGCCAGACACACCGGCAGGGTAAACACCGCCAGCACTCCCAGTCCCTTGCCCACCTTCCGCAGTCCCAGACCTTCCCGGGGCAGCTTTACCGCCGCGGCCACCGCCGCCGCGGGCATGGCCAGCAGCAGAATATAAGCCAGCGGCGCGCACACAAAGCAGAGCAGGCACAGAGCATACCACGCGCCGGTGAAGGCGGTGGAGCCTCTGCCTCTTGATGTATCGTTCATGGCAATTCCTCCCTGAATGCTTTTTACAGAATTATAAATCTCCCGGCGGCCGGCTGGTTGGACAGTCTGTGAACAAAGTGTAAGGATTTCATAAAATGGCTGAGGGGAGGCGGCGGCAAGGGCCGTGACGGAGGGGGTGAAGCGTAAGCTTCGTCTTGTGAAAACACAGAAACCCCCCGCCGACTCCGGAGCGTTCCGGGATCGGCGGCGGTTTTTATGCGGCGATTCTCCGTCCTTACTTGAGGAACAGATACTTGAGGATGAATACGATGGCCAGAATGGTCTCGGCGATGCTCAGGCCGGTGAAGCGCAGGGTGATGAGCTTGAGCAGGACGTGCATGATGACGCCAAGGAAGATGCCGTCGGCGATGGAGCCGGTCAGAGGCATGGCCATGATGCAGACGAAGGCGGGCAGAGCGTCGGTGGGATCGCTCCAGTCAAACTCCTTGATAGCCGACATCATCATCATTCCCACGAACACCAGAGCGGCGCCGTAGACGGGAGCGGGAATGAAGGCGGCGAAGGGAGCGGCAAACAGAGCGCCGAGGAAACACACGGAGGTGATGACCGAGGCAAGACCGGTCTTGCCCTTTTCGGCAACGCCGGCGCAGGACTCGATGCTGGCTCCGGCGCCGGGAGCGCCCAGAATGGCGCTGATGCCGGTGGCGGAGGCGTCGGCGATAAAGGCCTTCTTCATCTCGGGCAGGTTGCCGTCGGAATCGAGCAGCTCGCCCTTGGCGGCGGTGCCCAGCATGGTGCCGGTGGTGCTGAAGATGTCGATGAACACATAGGACAGAACCATGATGCCCACGGCCAGCAGACCGTCAAGGAAGCTCTCGCTGCCCTTGAACAGCTCACCGAAGCCGGTGGTGAACATGGCGCCGAAGGAGTTGCTCAGCCAGTCGCCGAACTGACCGCCGATGTCGGCCAGAGAATATTCCACAACGGGGAGGGTGTCCATGCCGGTGGCGATGGAGATGCACCAGTACAGCGCGGTGGTGGCCACGATGCCGGCGAGAATGCCGCCGGGAATGCGCAGGCGGGCAAACAGACCCATGATAAGCACGCCGGCCAGCAGCATGAGGGCGGTGTAGGCGTTGCCGTTCTTGTCGAGGATGGAGCTGACGTTGAACATCTGGCCGCCGTCAAAGACCTTGCCGCTCTCAAGGCCGAGAGTGGCGATGAACAGGCCGATACCGGCGGAAATGGCTATCTTCAGATTCTTGGGAATAGCCTTGTCGATGGCGGTCTTGAGGCCGCACACGGAGATGAGCAGATAGAGCAGGCCGGCGATGAACACGACGGCCAGAGCGGCGGGATAGCTGTAGCCTTCCTTGCCCATGATGGTGGTGGCGAAGTAGGCCACGAGAGCCATACCGGGAGCCACGGCCAGCGGCAGGTTGGCCAGCAGACCCATCAGCAGGGTGCCGGCGAAGGCGGCAATGCAGGTGGCGACATACACGCCGTTGTACAGCGCGCTGTCACCGCCGGCGATGGTCTGGGGCACAAGGAACAGCACATAGGCCATTGTGAAGAATGTGGTCAGACCGGCGATTATTTCGGTGTGGATCTTGGCGTTTTTCTCTCTGAGGTTGAATCCTTTGGACATTTGAAATAAGCCTCCCTTTTCGATTTTTCGGCAATACCGCATAATTCTAAGTACGATATTGCGCAGTCAGATTTTTCGTCAGACGATACAAAAAGCGGAGCCAATACTTTGTGTATTGGCGAGCATTTTTGTGAAGTATGACGGAAAAGATGCAAGCAAGATCGTGCTTAAGTTCTAAAACGAGAATTGTGCGGTGTTGCCTTTCTTTGTATGCAAGGCCCGGCCGGTTCGTGGAGAACGGCGGGGCCGATGCTTCGTTTGGCTGGGGAATGTCTGTATCCGCCCGGCGTGGGGGTTCTCGGTTTCTTATGTATGGGCGATTTTGGCTCGTCCGCGGGTTTGTACCGTGTCCGAACAGCGGCGGCTTTGGTGCGGGATGTCGGTTCGCTTTGTAGGGGCGATCACTGATCGCCCGCGAACTTGTGCCGTGTCCGAACAGCGGTGGCTTTGGTGCGGCCTGCCCGTTAAAGAATAGAGAATAAAGAATAGATAATAGATAATAAATTTTTTTATTCGGCGGAGCCGGACATCACCAGGCGTATCAGCTCGTCCACGTCCTCAAGGCGCTCGAGGCTGGCGCACAGGCCGCGGAGCTTTGCCGCGCCGCGCAGGCCGCGCATATACCACGCGGTGTGCTTGCGGGCCTCTCTCATGCCCACATACTCGCCCTTGTATTCCACCAGCTTCTCAATATGTCTGCGCATGACCACCATCCGCTCGGTGAGGCCGGGTGCGGGCAGCGGGTGCTCGTGTTCGTAGAGGGAATTTATCTGGGCGAATATCCACGGGTTGCCGAGGGCGGCACGGCCCACCATGACCATGTGGCAGCCGGTCTGCTCCATCATGCGCATGGCATCCTCTGCGCTGAAGATGTCGCCGTTGCCGATGACCGGTATGCTCACCGCACGGCGCACCTGAGCGATGATGTCCCAGTCGGCGGGAGGAGCGTACATCTGCTCCCGGGTGCGGGCGTGGACGGCCACGGCCTTCGCGCCCGCCTGCTCGCATATCCTTGCCACCTCAACGGCGTTGACCGTGGAGGAATCCCAGCCCTTGCGGATCTTCACCGTAACGGGAGTGTCCCCCGCCGCGGCGGTCACCTTTTCCACTATCCTGCCGCACAGCTGAGGATCCTTCATCAGGGCGCTGCCGGTGCCGTTGCCCGTAATCTTGGGCGTGGGACAGCCCATGTTTATGTCGATGGCCTCGGGCTTGTAGCTCAGCGCCTTTTCCGCCGCCTGAGCCATTATGTCCGGGTCGCTGCCGAAAAGCTGCACCGCCATGGGCCGCTCCGGCTCGGTGACCTCGAGGAGCTGAGCCGACTTGCGGTCGTGCATCATCAGCCCCTTGGCGCTGGCCATTTCGCCCACGCAGTAGCCCGCGCCGAAGCTGACGCACAGCTCCCGGAAGGCACGGTCGGCCACACCCGCCATGGGCGCGAGAGCGGCAATGCCGGTGGTCTGGAAGTTTCCGATGTTCATAAATCGCTCCGTTTTCTCAATCATGGGCATCATACGACATATATACGCAAAATGCCCGCAGGAATATAATAACATCATTGCCCCTCCGGTGCAACAAAAAGATGTTCTTCCCGGTGCCCGAAATAAATTTCTTATTTCTTATTTATTCCATATTCTTTATTCTTTAACTGACAGTCCGCACTGAGGTGACCTTCGTCGAGAACCGGCGCCGATTCGCAGGCAGTCAATGACCGCCCCTGCGAAGGGAACCGGAGGCCTTACGCGGGGCAGATATGGAATCCGCACCTACGAAGGGCACCGGCGGCCTTGCGCCGGACAGAAATACCCCAACGCCCCGACGAATCCCCCTCGCCCCGCCGCCATCCCGCGCAAAAAGACCGGCGGAAAACCGCCGGTCTAGTGTCCGATGATGTATTGCGATGTAAGATATTTCGATCTCAGATATCACAGATCATAGTAGTAGCCGAACTCCGCCGGGTGGGGAATGGAATTGATCTTGTCCAGCTCGGCGCGGCGCTTCTTGATCCATATCTCGATGAGCTTCTCGGGGAATACGCCGCCGGCGGTGAGGTAGTCGTGGTCGGCCTCGAGGGCGTCCAGAGCCTCGCCCAGATTGGTGGGCAGACCCTGAATCTTTTTCTTCTCCTCGTCGGAGAGATTGTAGAGATTGAAGTCGAAGGGGCCCCAGCCGCAGGCAGAGGGATCGATCTTGTTCTTGATGCCGTCCAGACCGGCCATGAGGATGGCGGCGTAGGCGTAGTAGGGATTGCAGGTGGCATCGGGATTGCGCAGCTCGAAGCGCTTGCTGTCCGGAGACTTGGCATAGGCCGGGATGCGGATGACGGCACTGCGGTTGGAGGTGGCGTAGCCGATGGTGACGGGAGCCTCAAAGCCGGGCACCAGACGACGGAAGGAGTTGGTGGAGGGATTGGTGAAGCCGCACAGAGAGGGGCAGTGCTTCAGCAGGCCGCCCATGAACCAGTGGGCGATCTGGCTCAGGCCGGAGTAGCCCTTCTCGTCGTAGAACAGGGGCTTGCCGTCCTTGCGCAGAAGCATATGCACGTGCATTCCGTTGCCCGCCTCGCCGGCGATGGGCTTGGGCATGAAGGTGGCGGGGCGGCCGTCCATGACCGCCTCGTTCTTGATGACATACTTGATTATCATGGTCTTGTCGGCCATTTCCACCAGATCACCCAGCTCCACTTCGATCTCCAGCTGGCCGGGGCCGCCCACCTCGTGGTGATGATACTTGACGTCAACGCCCCAGTCGGCGAGGGTCATGCACATCTTGGAGCGGAGGTTGTATGTAATGTCCTGAGGGGCGGAGCAGTGATAACCGGCCTTCAGGGGAACCTGATAACCGTTGTTGCTGCCGTTGTCAACACCGGTGTTCCACACGGCCTGACGGGTGTCCACTCTGTAACCCACATGGTTGGGGATGGTCTCATAGCATACGTGGTCGAATACATGGAACTCAAACTCCGGGCCGATGACCATTTCGTCGGCAATGCCTTCGCTTCTCATGTACTCCATGGCGGCCAGAGCCACGTTGCGGGGATACTGGTCGAAGGGCTTGTTCTCGTTTGTGCCGATAACACAGACGTTGCCGTTCATGGACAGGGTGGGGATTTCGACATAAGGATCCAGTTTTGCGGTGGCGATGTCGGGGATAAAGACCATGTCGCTCTTTTCAACAGCGGCATAGCCGTAGTTGGAGCCGTCAAAGCCGATGCCGTAGGTCATGGTGTCCTCGTTGAAACGCTCGGCGGGAATGGTGATGTGTCTCCAGCGTCCGTCCAGATCGATCATCTTGAAGTCGATCATGCGCACGTCGTTGTCCTTGCAGAATTTAAGGACTTCGCCCACAGTTTTCATGATAGATATTGCCTCCGTTCGTTTTTTGTTATACAATATATGTTGCATTATATGTTGCATTTCATTATGCGGTTTTACTCTCATTATTTAACCAGTTTATGTGCAGATTGTCAAGAATTTGCACGGATTTTCTGCAAGAACAGGTTAAGTTTTTGCTCTTATCTGACCGATGTCACAAAATCTGGAATTGCGCATCACAAGAATTACACACCTTGGTTTTAGAATCCAATTCGTGGCAGAACTGCCTCAGGAAACGGAGATTTTCAATGGCGAAAACAGTTTTTGAGCGTACCGAAAAGAAATACCGCCTGACCGAGCAGCAGTATCGGTCGGTGATGGAGGGTATGCTTGAGCATATGCGGGTGGATTCCTACGGGAAAACCACCATCTGCAGCGTCTATTACGACGACAGCAGCGACCGGATGATACGTGCTTCCGTTCAGAAGCCGGTATACAAGGAAAAACTGCGCGTCCGGGCTTACGGCATTCCGGACGGCGAGTCCACGGTGTATGTGGAACTCAAAAAGAAGTTCAAAGGCGTGGTGTACAAGCGCCGTGCGGGAATGAAACTCAGCGATGCCGAGGAATATCTTGCCGGCGGGGATCCACCGGGAGAATCCACCCAGATACTGCGGGAGATAAGTTGGGTGCGGGATTTCTACAAACCAGTGCCGAGAGCCTACATAGCCTACGACCGCATTGCGCTGGAATGCCCCGGAACTCCGGGACTGCGGGTGACCTTTGACAGTGACATCCGCGCCCGCAGCGACGATCTCAGTCTTGCTCTGGGGGACAGGGGAGAACCGCTCCTGCCCGAGGGCGAACGCATCATGGAGATCAAAGTGCCTGCGTCCATGCCCCTGTGGATGAGTGACCTGCTGACCCGCTGCAAGGTCTATCCAACGTCATTTTCAAAATACGGAACCTATTATCAAAAACTGATCGAAAGAGGAGAAAAGAATTATGTTTGAGTCCATTTTCAACTACGACGCCTCCGGCAGTCTTACCACCGAATCGGCGCTGATCGCCGTCGGCGCGTCCTTCCTTCTGGGACTGATAATCTCGCTGGTCTACCGCTTCCGCAGTGAGGTCAGCCGCAGTCTGTCCGTTTCTCTCATCGCCCTGCCGGTCATAGTCCAACTGGTCATCCTCATGGTCAACGGCAACGCCGGCACCGGCATCGCCGTGCTGGGCGCGTTCAGCCTGATCCGCTTCCGTTCGGTGCCCGGCACCGCCCGTGACATCGTGTTCATCTTCCTGTCCATGGCGGCTGGCATCGCCACCGGCGGGGGCATGATCTGGGCCGCCGCGGCCGTGGTAGGATTGGTTTGCGCCGCCATGATGATCCTCAGCATCACCGGTTACGGCAGCGGCTCCGACGGCGAGCGCGACCTGCGGGTGACCATCCCCGAAGATCTCGACTACACACAGATCTTTGATGATGTCTTCAAGAAATACGCCAAGCGTGTGCGCCTTGTCCGAGTAAAGACCACCAACATGGGCAGCCTTTACGAACTGCGCTACCGTGTCTATCTGAAAAAGGGTGTGTCCGAAAAAGAGTTCATCGACGAAATCCGCTGCCGCAACGGCAACCTGACTATAATTTTCGGCCGGGCGGAAAACAGCGCCGAAGAACTGAGCCTGTGATTGATTGTTTGATAAAATGAAAAAAAGAAGGATGATCTCCGTTGTCCTTGGCTCCGCTCTAGTGCTTTCGCTTTTCGGCGGATGCACTCCGGCAAGCGAAGGGTACTCCCAGCAGAACAATGAACCGACCGAAAGCGCTCAGGTGCATCAGGCCGAGTTTGAGACAACCGAAGAATACGCCGGCAACGATGCGGTGACCATCTCCCTCAGCGGAACAACCGCGCAGGCTGATGGCGACGGCTGTCTTATCGATGGCTCCACAATCACCATCACCTCCAAGGGTACATACACCCTTAAAGGCTTCCTTGAAGGTCAGATTGTCGTGGATGCCGACGGCGAAAAAGTCAATCTTGTTCTGGACGGCGCCGATATCACCTGCCCGGACAGCAGTCCGCTGTATATCAAAGATGGCAAGTTGATTACCATTACACTTGCCGAAGGTTCGCAGAACACCCTGACCGACGGCGCTCAGTACATCTACGACGACGCGGAAAAGGAAGAGCCCAACGCGGCGCTGTTCAGCAAGGCTGATCTCGTCCTTGAGGGAGAAGGTTCCCT
>JAZSQO010000099.1:0-6092 GCA_045538015.1 Acutalibacteraceae bacterium
CTCCCAAGCATACCCTTTACAAATTTCCGTTGAACTGCGATTTCCGTCGGGCAGTTCCCGAAACGGCAATAATAGTAATTTTGAGGCACATTATTCTTGCCTGCCTCTGCCTGCGGGTTCTCACCTTCGGACAACTTCACCGTATTCACCTTTATGAAACCTAAGTCGCTCAATCGACGCAGATAGTCTCTGGCTGTTTTTGCCTGCATGGGAATACCATCGCCACTGCACTCGTTGATTAATGTGCTGATAGCGTGAGCCTGCCACCGTTCCGAATATATTGGCCCATCTTTATGATACTTCAATATGAATAGGACGACAGACCACATTTTTGAGTTTGATAAGCTCAAAATAAACCTTACTTCATCGTTAGTTAGCGTTAACTTGCCGTCACACTTGCCATAATATTCTTTTTCAGCTATGTTTCTCTTTTCATCACGGTTCTCCTTGAATATGTAGGTTACTATTTCACTGATATCCGTCATGCACTGCGGCAGCGGTGTTTCGTACATGTTCGTGTCTTGAGCAGTCATCCATGCTTTCAAAAGCAATTCGCATTCTGATGCGCACACGCCAACGCTCTTTAGTCTGAGACACATGTCAAACAAAGTGATGTGCCTGGTATTAGGACATAGCAGTCTTCTGGCAAGAATACCTTCTGCAGATTCATCATCGTGTTCTTTTTTAGAAACGGCGAACCCATAATGAACCGACCTATTTATCGCCCTTTGAACTAAGCTGCTTCGACTGTTTTCACGACTGAGTGTTTTCATTACTACTCCAGTAAAATAGTCACGTGACATTTGTTCTATATCATGGATATACTCATAGCTCTCGATAGGTTTCATATTTCCCTTTTCGCAGAACCAACAGCGGCTTCCTGTAACGCGATGTATCCCCAATGGCATTTTGATTCCATAGGTCGGCGTTGGTCGGAGGTCAACCTTAAGGTCGACCATTTCCGGATATTTGTCACTGAGCTTAACCATGACACACGATTGAAAGAGATTAAGCTGATTCAGCTCCATTGGTCTGTCAAAAAAGCACGACACATGATACCCTTTACCGCCACTCAAAGAAACATGGATGCTGTTTTCCGGAACGCCGTATTCCTGCAATATAGCAATTATCCCTTTGACCGCCTTGAGGTTGTCCTCATCTATGTCAAAGACCATTACTTTAGCTGCCTTCTCTTCGCGGATACCAAAGGTCCGATTTCCGGCAAGATGCTCCTCGATATATCCTATTCCCAGATATGTTCCATCGTTTATGTGAGTGATATAACTTCCACCGCTCATCTGCTCTATATAGTTTTTATCATAATTTATATATAGTATTGATAGTCTGTGAGCAACTGCCGTTATTTGAGTATCCGTATTCTTCATCGCGTAAGACCTTTCCGTTCTGGTAAAATTTCAATGATAAACAAAGACTCAGTTTCATCTTCTGGTAAAATTCTTAACTGTATTCAGTGGCTCTTCTGTGGTATTTGTGTGGTACTTGTACGCTTTTACACATATAAGAGAAGGTTTATACTCGCGCTCGCTACGCTGCATCCTTACTTATTTGCTTTGCCTTGCCTGTAGCCATTAGTACAGTGTATTGTGATTCGAAGAAGGTTTCGTCCCTCCTGTACAGTGCTTCCATCACGGAGCATGCGGGAATGGAAAGACAGTTCGAGCAGGGCGCAGTCCCCTCAAGATAACTTTGCACCGCATTTCCTAACATATAGGTTGTAGCTTTAGGACCTTTATTTTTACTGTCAACGATAACGCTACTATCACTAATATCACCTTTTGCCAATACACCGTGGGCACACATTTCCGACAGCGCAGATTTAACTGTAGGCAAACTAAGTCCACTCAACCGGCTAAGAGTATCCGTGCTGGCAGTTATACTGTCCGTCGTGCTGTTCGTGGGGGTACTCTTCATGCACATCATCATTATCATAAGCAACATCCTTATTGATTTTTTTGATTGCCTGCGGATACACTCAGTTTCCGCAACCGTGAGATTAATAGTGGCTGGATACTCCGCAGGATTCAATAGCCTACCTTCATGCCATTCGGCTGGTTTTATCATGTTTCTTTCGAGTGTATCAAAGTCGTGTGCCAGCAGCACTTCAACCTGTGCGCTGCTAAGCGCTATGTGGCTCGACGCATATTTGCGAAGGTCGTGTATCGGCTTGAATGTGTGCGCATCCACAGGGGTTCGCCGCCGTTTGGTGCTCGGATTTACTCCAAAAGGCAGCGGAACATATGCTCGCTGTTTTGTCATTGGGCAGACATTAGCACCACAGTTCATCGCAGCGCCTGCTGAAGCATTAACAACGCTGTTCTGGAAGCGCTCAAGTTCAGTGGTCACCACAGACTTATGAAAAAACAGCATCACATAATAACCTCCCTCGCCATCGTCAAATACAGTTATCACTTCGGAGGGAATATCGTATTTCTTCCTTAGCAAGCGGTATACGCCTTTCGCCGCTCGCTCGACTGCATCCTGTTCATAACCTGCGACATGGAAGGCACAGAACTTCGTTTTTTTGCCAACGACAAACTGGACCTCTCTTGAACCGCTGACATACTCGTCCAGAATGCTCATATTGATTGACCAAGATTCGGGTTCGATTTCGCAGCCATATGAAGCTGCTGATGCTCTGTCGTAAGTAACTTCAGGCAGTATCTCTACATATTCATTATTTTCCGGGTCTCGCGGAGAAACAAAACGCTCCATCAGGAATAAAACTTCTCTTATGTTCGTCAAAGACTCAAAGCAGTGAAGATAACTGTATTTATCGCTGACTTGCGAAAGTCTCTCTTGTTTTCTAATCATTTCTCGGCATCTCCTTTTGTGCTGCTCCGGTTACCGCGGAGCAGCAAACTGGCTGGAAGAACACCTTCCTCTTCTATATACAAAAGTTGAGATGCTTTCTTAAACTTAATTTCGCTGGTTCCAATAGTTTTTGTATGCGAAAAGAGCGTATTTATTTACCAATATTTAATAACCTCAAGGCTTTCCTTCTAAGAAAACAGTCTTGAGGTTATTACTTATATACAGGATTTCTCGTTCGCATATACAGGATTTCTTGTTCGCATTATTTGACTTGACAGATTATGCGTGATAAAATGATTATGAATATGTATAGCATTCACAAGGAGGCCGACATATCATGATTACCGGCGAGCTGAAGAACAGAATTGACAGCCTTTGGAACATCTTCTGGACGGGTGGACTGACCAACCCTCTGGATGTGGTTGAGCAGATGACCTATCTGATGTTTATACACGACCTTGATGAATCGGACAACCGGCGCGCCAAAGAGAGCGTCATGCTCGGTCTGCCCTACAAGAGCATCTTCGAGGGCGAGGTGTCCATCGGTGAGCGGAAGATAGACGGCAGTCAGCTCAAGTGGTCGGTGTTCCGTGACTACCCTGCCGACCGGATGTACAGCGTGATGCAGGAGTTCGTGTTCCCCTTTATCAAGGGGCTTCACGGTGACAAGGAAAGCGCCTATGCCAAGTATATGGACGACGCTATCTTCAAGCTGCCCACTCCCCTGCTGCTGGACAAGGTTGTCACTGCGCATGATGAAATTTATGCCATGATGAACGCCGAGCAGAGTTCCGATGTTCGCGGCGACGTATACGAGCATCTGCTGGGCAAGCTGTCCCAGTCGGGCGTAAACGGGCAGTTCCGCACGCCTCGTCATATTATCCGTATGATGGTGGAGCTGATGCAGCCCAAGGCAGACGATGTCATCTGTGACCCGGCCTGCGGCACCTCCGGCTTCCTCGTCGGTGCCGGTCAGTACCTGCGGGAGAATCACAAGGAGGAGATATTCTTCGACCGTGTGAAGCGCGACCATTATATGAATCATATGTTCACCGGCTACGACATGGACCGCACCATGCTGCGCATCGGAGCCATGAACATGATGACCCACGGTGTGGACAGCCCTACCATCGAGTACCGGGACAGCCTGTCCGACCAGAATCCGGACAGGGATAAATACTCGCTTATCCTCGCCAATCCTCCGTTCAAGGGCAGCCTTGACTACGACATAGTCTCCACCGACCTGCTGAAGATGTGCAAGACCAAGAAGACCGAATTGCTGTTCCTTGCCCTCTTCCTGCGGATGCTGAAGGTGGGCGGCCGTGGCGCAGTCATCGTGCCTGATGGTGTTCTCTTCGGCTCCTCCACAGCGCACAAGGCCATCCGTAAGGAACTGGTGGACGGCAACCGTCTCGAGGCGGTCATCTCCATGCCCTCCGGCGTGTTCAAGCCCTACGCAGGCGTCTCCACCGGTATTCTGGTGTTCACCAAGACCGACCACGGCGGCACCGACAAGGTGTGGTTCTATGATATGACCGCCGATGGCTTCTCTTTGGACGATAAGCGCACCCCCGTGGCGGAGAATGATATCCCCGACATCATCGCACGGTTCCATGACCTGCAGAAGGAAGAAGGCCGCCAGCGCAGCGAGAAGTCTTTCTTCGTGCCCAAGGCCGAGATCGTGGAAAACAGCTATGATCTGTCCATCAACAAGTACAAAAAGACCGAGTACAAGGCCGTGGAGTACGCTCCCACCACCCAGATCCTCGCCGAGCTGAACGAACTGGAGATGGAGATCACCAAGGGACTGGCAGAACTGGAGGGGATGCTGTAATGGCGAAAAAAGCTCCGATTATTCACAATCACATTGACACCATTAACTTGGAAATTGATTATGATGAACTTGCCAAAGCAATTGTTCGAGCTAATAAATCAACCGAAAAGTCCAAAAGAAGGCACATGAAGTTTCGTGCTTTTCTGATGGGAATGTGTAATGGGATTGTATATTTAATTTTGTCTATAGTTGTGGTACGACACATCGTTCAAATGTGGTTCGACTTTGCGCAACATCAAACTCCCAGTTTGTTTGCGTGCATTGTCGCAACTATCTTTGGCGGTGCGCTAACGGTGTTGTTGTTTATTTCGCAACAAGAAACCTGCAATGATTCTAATGATGAAGTTCTTTCCCATTTTAACAGCAGTGTCAGCTTTGTTGCTTTAATTGTGGCGCTGGTTGCACTTCTAAAGGGGTGAAAAAATGGCAATCTTTACTGACATTTTTGAAGATGTCACCAAGCAGGGACGAAAACTCCAGACAAGTGAATACAAGGAATGTGGAAAGTATGCGATTATAGACCAAGGCCAAAATGATATTGCTGGCTATACCGATGAAGAAGATGGTGTATTTACCGATGTTCCTGCTATCGTTTTCGGCGACCACACAAGAGTGGTTAAGTACATTGATGTTCCGTGCTATTTAGGTGCAGATGGAGTAAAACTCTTAAAAGCCAAGATGCCGAATCCAAACTATAAATATTTGTACTACGCACTTTTACATGCAGACATTCCAAACACCGGCTATAATCGGCACTTTAAGTGGTTGAAAGAGGTAAATATCAATTTGCCAGATGGCAGAAGACAGCAAGAAATTGTTGAGATGCTGGACAAGGTTAATGATTTGATTTCCCTCCGCAAGCAGCAGCTTGCAAAACTGGACGAGTTGGTTAAAGCACGATTTGTCGAACTATTTGGTGACTTAAAAACCAATCCCCATAATTGGCAATGCCTTAGCCTTTTGGATGTTGCTGAAATTGACACTACTATGGTGACCGATTATCAGAAGTATGCTGATTACCCTCATATCGGAATTGATAGCATCGAGAAAAATACTGGTCGCTTATTTGGGTATAGAACCATAGCAGAAGACGGAGTTATCAGCGGTAAATATCTGTTTACAGCAAAACACATTATTTATAGTAAAATTCGTCCCAACTTGAACAAAGTGGCTCTACCAGATTTTGAAGGGCTGTGTTCAGCGGATGCATATCCGATATTGCCAAAGGAAAATGTGTGTTTAAGAATTTATCTCGGATATGTGATGCGGTCTGAATTTTTCTTAGACTATATTCTGCCGTTTAGCAGACGAGCAAATATGCCAAAGGTCAACAAGGAACAGTTATCGGGATTTATGTTGCCTGTGCCTAACATTGACCTACAAAAACAGTTTGCATCCTTCGTTGAGCAGACCGACAAATCAAAAT
>JAZSQO010000075.1:0-10659 GCA_045538015.1 Acutalibacteraceae bacterium
GTTGTACAAAAGGATTGTCTTCCTAAGCCCGCTTGGCCTCCGACTTGTCAACGAGTCGGACGTTATGCTGGCCAACGCCTCCAACGCCATCATCGTCGGCTTCAATGTCCGTCCCGACCCGATGGCCGCCGAATACGCCGAGCGCACCGGAAGTCGGATCGTAGCCATGTCGTTCTGTGAGCCAAGGAGTTGTACAAAAGGATTGTCTTCCTAAGACCGCTTGGCCCGACTTGTTGTAGATGATGTGGTAGAGGCGCATATCAACGCCGCTGCGCTCGGCAAACTCGGCGGCAACCGGATCGGGACGGACGTTGAATCCGACGATGATGGCGTTGGAGGCGTTGGCCAGCATAACGTCCGACTCGTTGACAACACCGACGGCACCGTGGATGATGTGGACGCGGACTTCCTCGTTGCTCAGCTTCTCAAGAGACTGGCGGACGGCTTCGGCGGAGCCCATGACATCGCCCTTGACGATGTTCTTCAGCTCCTTCATTTCGCCCTCCTGCATCTGGCTGAACAGATTGTCGAGGGTGACCTTGGTCTGCTGCTGGAACTGCTCTTCCTTCTGGGCGTTGCGGCGCTGCTCGACCAGCTCACGGGCGAGGCGCTCGTCGGTAACGGCGTTGAAGATATCGCCGCCCATGGGAACGCTGTCCAGACCGACGATCTCAACCGGGAAGGAGGGACCGGCGCTCTGCACCTTTTCGCCCCGCTCGTTGGTCATTACTCTGATACGGCCGACGGAGGAGCCGGCCACGATGATGTCGTGGTCGTTCAGGGTGCCGTTCTGCACCAGAACGGTGGCGATGGGGCCTCTGCCCTTGTCCAGACGGGCCTCGATAACGATACCCTTGGCGGCACGGTCGGGATTGGCCTTGAGCTCCAGCATATCGGCGACCAGCACGACATTCTCAAGGAGCTCGTCGATATTCATGCCGGTCTTTGCCGACACGGGAACGCAGATGACATCGCCGCCCCAGGCCTCGGGCACCAGCTCGTACTCGGTGAGCTGCTGCATGATCTGGTCGGGATTGGCGCCTTCCTTATCCATCTTGTTGATGGCAACAACGATGGACACTCCGGCGGCCTTGGCGTGGTTGATGGCCTCAACGGTCTGAGGCATGATGCCGTCGTCAGCGGCGACGACCAGGATCGCGATATCAGTGGCCTGAGCGCCGCGGGCACGCATGGTGGTGAAGGCCTCGTGACCCGGGGTGTCGAGGAAAGTGATCTCTCTGTCGCCCACCTTGACGCGATAGGCGCCGATGTGCTGGGTAATGCCGCCGGCCTCGCCTGCGGTGACATTGGCCTTGCGGATGTAGTCCAGCAGAGAGGTCTTGCCGTGGTCGACGTGACCCATGACCACAACGACCGGGCTGCGGGGAACGAGGTTGGCCTCGTCGTCGGTGGAGTCGTCGATGATGCGCTCCTCGATGGAGACGACAACTTCCTTTTCGACCTTGGCACCCAGCTCGGTAGCGGCGAAGTAAGCGGTCTCGAAGTCGATGACGTCGTTGATGCCGCTCATGAAGCCAAGGCTCATCAGCTTCTTGATGACCTCAGCGGCGGTCATCTTCAGGCGGGAGGCCAGCTCGCCGACGGTGATCTCGTCGGGAATGGTGATCTCTACGGGGCGGGCCTTGCGCTCCATGGCGATGCGCTTCATGCGCTCTGCCTCGGTCTCGCGGCGGCCCTGCTTGCCCTTGCCGCCCTTCTTGTTGTACTGCTGGGACTTCTGGTTGAGCTTCTGCTTGTTGGTGGAATTCTCGCTGGCGCGGCCGCTCTTGGCGGTTGCCAGATCGTCATATTTCTGGTTGTAGCGCTCGATGTCCACATGGCCGGAACGGGTATCCACTATGCGGCGCTTCTGGCCGGAGTTGGCATCGGCGGCGGGCGCCTGCTGGATAATGACAGCGCCCTCCTGCACGGGACGGTTGCCCTGAGGTCTGATTGTGACCGACTCGGGACGCTTCTCCTTGGGCTTCTGCTGAGCCTTCTTCTGGTCGTTTCTGGGCTGCTGAGCAGGCTGCTTGTTTTCCTTGGCGGCAGCCTTGGGAGCCTCTTCCTTCTGCCTGGCTTCCTTGGGCTGCTGGGCAGGCTTGCTCTGGGCCTCGGCCTTGGGCTCCTTTCTGGCGGGCTTTTCCTTTGCCGGCTCGGTGGGAGCCTCCTCAGTCTTGAGGGACGAGGGATCAGAGGTGACAACGGTCACCTTGGCCTCGGGCTGGGGCTGGGGCGCCGCCTTCTGCATGGGACGGGCGGTGGCCTCATACTCTTCAAAGCTGCTGACAGCGTTCTGCCGGGTGAGCAGGTCAAAGACCAGATCGAATTCGTCCTCGTCAATGACGGTCATAGCTGAGTATTTACGGTCGCCGGAGGCATTGTTCTTGAGCAGGTCGACGATGACCTTGCTCTGCACGCCGTAATCCTTGGCGACCTCGTTGATTTTGATTTTATTAGCTGGCATATGTTATTCCTCCCCGTTGACGGTGTCCAGCAGCTCGTTGATCCTTTTTGCAAAGCCGCTGTCGTTTATCGAGATCAGTCTTACCGGTTTTCCGATCGCCGCATTGATCGCTTCCATATCGTAAGGCAGTTCCCGAATATTGATCTCACTTTCGCTCAGGCGGTTGCGCAGCTTGCGCATGGTGCCGTCGGAGGCGTCTCCCGCCGCGAGAATGAGTTTGCTTTCGTTCTTCATCACGCTTCCGCATACCGCGTCAAAGCCGAGAGTCAGCTTTCCCGCTCTGCGTGAAAGGCCAAGGAGCGAGAGCACTCTGTCATTCATGACCCATCAGCTCCTTTTCCATGGAATCGTATATATCCTCGCCTATCTGAACATCGAGGGCCCGTTCGATCCGCTTCTTTTTACGCGCCGCCTTGAGACATTCGGCGCTGGGGCACAGATACGCGCCCCGGCCGGGCTTTTTGCCCACCGGGTCGAGGCTGACCTCGCCCTCCGGGCTGCGCACTATTCTGACAAGCTCGCTTTTGGGCTTCATTTCATTGCAGCCCATGCACATACGAAGCGGTATTTTCCGTTTTTGCTGCATAAATCTCCTCCGGATGTTCCGATAATGCAGGTAAAGGCTCTGTGGCTCTTATTCCTCGCCGTAGTAGCCGCTCTCGGGGCGGATATCGATCTTGTAGCCGGTCAGACGGGCGGCAAGGCGGGCGTTCTGGCCCTTGTGGCCGATGGCCAGAGAAAGCTGTCCGTCAGGCACGCGCACACGGCAGGCCTTGGGATTCTCCTCGTCCATCTCCACGCTCACCACGGTGGCGGGAGCAAGGGCATTGCTGATGAACTCAGCGGGATCCTCGCTGTACTTGATGATATCGATCTTCTCGTCGTTGAGCTGGCGGACGATCTCGTTGATACGGGTGCGGTTCACGCCGATGCAGGCGCCCACGGGATCGACATTCTCGTCGTGGCTGACAACGGCCATCTTGGTACGGCTGCCGGCCTCACGGGACACAGCCTTGATCTCCACGGTGCCGTCGTATATCTCAGGAACCTCGGTCTCAAACAGGCGCTTGACAAGGCCGGGATGGGTGCGGGAAACGGTGGCGCGGGCACCGCGCTCGCTTTCGCGGATGTCCACCACGAAGACCTTGATGCTGCTGCCTTCCTCGTAGACCTCGCCCTCCACCTGCTCGCTCTTGAGCAGAGGAACCTCGATCTTGTTGTTCAGGCGGAGCATGACAGCGCCGGTGCGCTGGTCGATACGCTCGACGGTGGCGGTGACCAGTTCCTGATCTCTGGAGCGCATTTCGTCGGCCACCTGACCGCGCTCGGCCTCGCGGATGCCCTGACGGATGACGTGCTTGGCGGTCATGGCCGCGATGCGTCCGAACTCACGGGTCTCCAGACGGATGCCGATGGAATCGCCGAGCTCAGCGGTTTTGCTGTACTTGGCGCGAGCCTCGTCGATGTGGATCTCACGATCGTCATCGTAGACATCGTCCACGGCGATCTTGTTGATGAACACCTCAAAGGTGGTGGTGGCGGGATCGATGTTGACCACCACATTGTCGTTGCCTCCGTTGCTGTTCTTGACGGCGACGGTGATGGCGGCGGTGATCTTTTCGATCATGTATGTCATGGGTATGCCGCGTTCCTGCTCAAACTGCTCAAGAGCATCAAAGAATTCCTTGCTCATGTTCTTGGCCGCGTTCTTGGAGCTCTTTCCGGATTTGCCTGCCATGGTCGTTTCCTCCTGTACAGGGTTAGTATGTTTATTATGTTATATTTTGTGCCGGCAGCCTCTGCCGGTGTGAATGATCGGTCTTATTCCTCGGTGCCGTCGTCGTACTCGATCTCGTCGGCATCCTCGGGGATCTCGGTGTCAAAGTCGATATCCTCGTCGGTCAGGTGCACGGAGGAGACCTCCTTGCGGGGGATCTCAAACTCGGTGCCGTCCAGATCGGCCAGCACGATGTTTCCGTCCCGCAGAGCCACCAGATCGGCGATTACTTCCTTCTGGCCGTCAATGGCACGGAAGAAGGACACGCACACCTCGCGGCCGGCCATTTTTTCAAAATGCTCCGGACGGGTCAGCTCCCGCTCGATGCCGGGAGAGCACACCTCGAGGAAGTAGCTCTGGTCGATGGGATCCAGCTCGTCGAGGGGCTTGTCGATGGCGCGGCTCATATTTTCGCAGTCGTTGATGCTCACGCCGCCTTCCTTGTCGATGAAGATGCGCAGGTACCAGGAGGCGCCCTCCTTGACATAGCGCACATCCCAGATGCTCAGCCCGAGCTCTCTGGCTATGGGCTCGGCAAGCGCGTTGACGGCGGAAACGGTTATGCCGCCCTTGCCTTTGTTTTTCTTTTCTGCCATTTCCGTGATCTTTCCTTTCAGAACCGGGTCAGGCGTTGTTGCCGCCTGTAAACATACAAAAGGAGCGGGTCGCCCCACTCCTTTGCTCTTTGATTATCTTGCTGTAAAATATACTACCACAAACCGACCGGGATTACAATACCAATAATAGATAAATCGACGGCGGTGCGAACAGCCTATTTTGTGGCAAATTGGAAATACAAGGGCAGATGTCGACCCTTACTCGTCGGAATCGTCCTCTTCGGCGTCATCCTCGGTGTCTTCCTCGCCGTCCTCGTCGGTGTAGTAATACTCGTATTCCTCGGGCTGAGTCTCGTCCTCGGAACCCTCCTCGGCGCCGTCCTCGGAAAGGCCCGCAGCCAGAGCCGCCTTCTCCTCCACGCCGCCGGTGTAGATGACCGCCTGAGTGTAGCCCAGCAGCTGAACAGCGGCGCACATGATGAACAGAACACGGATCCAGCTGTTGTCCGCGGTGAAGGCTCCGCTGACCAGTGCCACGGCCACGGCGCACATTCCCACAAAGGACACCGCCTGCACGGCCATGAAAGCAGTGAAGCTGACGGTCACGGCGTTGTTCTTCACCCGGGCCAGCAACTCGCTTATGCCGCCCACCAGCATGAGCACCAGAGAGCTGCACACGATGATGATGGCAAAGGTGTTAGCGGCAAGCATGGGGCCGCCGCTGGCCTCGGAGCCCACAAGGCCGGTGTAATAGGCCAGTCCGAAGGCAGCGGCCAGCAGGGCGATGGTTACGATATCAACGATCTTTTTCGATTTCATTGTCATTCTCCTCCATGATGGATGGATTAATTCTAGATTAATTCTATTATAATTTTCTCCGTCCGTCAAGTGGAGTTTGCGGGGAAAGATGATTATTGCTTTCCGTTCTTTATTTTGTCGCACAGAGAGGTGATCTGGTCGGCAAAACGAGCCAGCTCCTTGTTGGCCATTCCCTCGCAGCCTCTGACGATGTCAAGCAGCCGTTCGGCGGCAGCCACAAGGCGGCCGAAGGAGCCGCTCTGCTGCTTTTTCTTCTTGTTTTTGTCTATGAGCACGCCCTTGGTGGCCTCGATGACCTCTCCGGTGGCAAGGTCGTAGCAGGTGCCGGAATAGGGCGCCACGGCGCTGAAGCCCAGATCGTCGGTCAGGTGGCGGGTGAAGTCAATACAGGCGTCGTCATCGCCATGGTTGACAAAGACCAGCTCCGGCCTGCGCTCAAAGGAGCATATCCAGTCGCTCAGGCCGTTGCAGTCGGCGTGACCGCTGATGCCCTGAAGCACGCTGATCTCCGCCTTGACGGTGATCTCCTCGCCGAATATCTTGACCTTTTTGACGCCGTCGTTGAGGGCACGTCCAAGCGTTCCCGCCGCCTGATAGCCCACAAAGAGAATGAGGCTCTCCGGGCGCCAGAGGTTGTGCTTGAGATGGTGGCGGATGCGGCCGGCCTCGCACATTCCGCTGGCGGAGATGATGACCTTGGGACGCTTGTCCACATTGATTGCCTTGGACTCGTCGGCGCTGACCGCCGTCACAAGTCCCGGGAACATGATGGGATTTTCTCCCCTCTGGATGATCTGCCTTGTCTGGTCGTCAAGGAAGGATTCGTCGCACTGGAGGAACACCGCGGTGGCCTCGTTTGCAAGGGGACTGTCCATATATACCGGGAAGCCGTCGTGCCCCTTGACCATGCCCTTTTCCTTTATTTCGCGAATAAAGTAGAGTATCTCCTGAGTTCTGCCCACGGCGAAGGAGGGAATGACCACATTGCCGCCCTTGTCAAAGGTGCGCTGGAGCATTCCCGCAAGCTCGGCCACATAGTCTCCCGGACGCTCGTGGGTGCGGTGGCCGTAGGTGGATTCCATGACCACATAATCGGCGTCGGTGACCGTTTTGTCATCGCTGATGATGGGCTGGTATACGTTGCCGATGTCACCGCTGAAGACGATCTTTTTGGTGACGCCGTTCTCGGTGAGCACCAGCTCTATGCTGGCCGCGCCCAGAAGGTGACCCACACTGCGGAAGCAGGCCTCCACGCCATCGGCTATCTGAACGGGCTTGTCGAAGTCGCAGGGGCGCAGGTATTTCACGAGGGTCTCCACGTCTCTGGTTTCGTAAAGCGGCTCATAGGGCTTGCCGCCGGAGCGCTTGGCCTTGCGGTTGCGCCACTCGGCCTCCGACTCCTGAATATGGGCGCTGTCCCGCAGCATTATGTTGCACAGATCGCAGGTGGCGCGGGTAGCGTAGAGCAGCGCGGTGCAGCCGTTTCTGTACAGCATGGGCATTTTGCCCGAATGGTCGATATGGGCGTGGGTGAGCAGCAGGCAGTCTATGGACGAGGGCATGACGGGAATGTCCTGATTCTCGAAAACATCGCCTCCCTGCTCCATTCCGCAGTCCACGAGGATGTTTCTGCCGTTTATCTCGATAAGGGTACAGCTGCCGGTGACCTCATGGGTGGCTCCGAGGAATGTGATCTTCATATTTCTCCTCCGTTCTTTGTTTACATAATTTTTACAGCAAAAGTCTTGACAGACCGATTTTTTCGTAATATAAATATTATAGCGCCAAGCAGCCGCGGCGGCAATATACAATTCGGTTACATTGTTCCGCCGACTGCGGTTCACGGCGCGGAAAGGAAGGGTATATATTATGCTCAGGAAAATCAGAGATTCAAAAAATCCCCGCCGGGTCAAGGCCATAATGCTGGCCGCCATATGCGTCGTTATGCTGGTGATGACTCTGCTGGGCGGATGCGAGGGCTGCGCTACATGGCAGCGCTCCTGCAAAACCTGCCAGAGCGAGTTCTCCGGCGGCCTCAACCGCACGGTCAATGTCTATTCCTACGACGGAACACTGATCGCCACCTACACCGGCCGCATCGATGTTGAGGAAAACGAGAGCAAGGTGCTGTTCGACATGGACGGCAAACGGTACATATACTACAACGCCCTTGTTGAGGTCATCGAAAACTGAAGCCACGAAAAAGAGCCGCTCGCCGCAGCGGCTCTTTTTTCTTTTCCGGAAATTGCGTATTGCATCGCGTTTTTCACCGTCGTGAACAAAACGCAATATCCCTTTACAGTATTTGCAATTGATAAATTCTAATTGTATATGATATATTATTCTTGCATAAAAAATTATTCTCATTTCGGTAAATAAATGTACCAAAATTCACCAGCGTTTTTTGACGGATACACTATTCGTTCTTGTGTTCATGGCCTGACGGTGTCGTGCCGGTAACTCTCAGATAGGCACGGTAAAAGGTGGAATAGTCGGAGAATCCGCATTTTTCACTCACGCTGATCGGCCGCTCTCCGCCGGTGATGAGCTGCTGAGCCATCATTATCTTTTTGCGGATGATGTACTGCTTGGGCGGTTCGTGAAAGCAATCGGTGAATGCCTTGAACAGATAGGAGCGAGACATTCCGAAGCGGCGGCAGATGTCGTCTATGCCGATGGGCTGACTGAGATTGGCGGAGATATATTCCACCACAGCGTCAAGGCCACCGTGAGTGGACTGATGCTGCTCGGCGTCCCGGTCAAAGCAGGCGAATCTGGCCATAAGCTCGTTGAACCAGCCTTCCATCACCACCGAGAGCAGCTCTCCCGAAAAGTGGGAGGTCAGCTCGTCGGCACGCCGGAAATGGGCGTCCAGCTCAGTGTCACCAACGGAATAGAGCGTCCCCTTTTCCCTTATATAGGGGGCGGCGGCCGGAGGGATAAGCCGGTCAGGAAAGAATATCACCATCCGCTCGTACTCCTTTTCCGACATTATGCGGAAGCGGTGATGCTCGTTGGGGCGGATGAGCAGCAGATCATGGGGTCTGAGCACATAACGGCGGTTTTCAACGATATATTCGATATCGCCCTTTATGAAATAGAATATTTCATAGCCCGGGTGAACATGATCGGTGTATTCATCGGTGGTGGCCATATTCTTATTGTATCTGTGGGAGACAACAAGCTCCCCGGCCACATGAACAAATGTATTCATTGCAATACCTCGCTGAACGAATTGCGTTCTGTTTTTTATTTTATCACTTTTCCGGCAGGCGCGCAACCCTGCCGGCAGCATAGCAAAACAACATATTTTCAAAGGAGATGTAACAATGGCAAAGGCAAAGCTTACCCGCGCGGAAAAGAAAGCCGCAAGAAAAGCAGCAAAGTTTGATGCCAACGGCGTGCGCAAATTTGGCATGCGCGACAAGGTCGCGTACGCTGCAGGCGATTTTGGCTGCAACATGAGTTTCGCCCTCAAGGGCACCGTTCAGACCTTCTGGCTGGTCTACATGATGATGGAGACCGGCCTCCTCTCCGCACTGCTTCTGGCTGTGCAGATCTGGGACGCCGTCAATGATCCCATGATCGGCGCTCTGATCGACGCCGACAGAAGAAACTACAAGCGCGGCAAGTTCAAGACTTATATCCTCATCGGCGCCATCGGCCTTCTGGTAGCCGGCGCTCTGGTATTCATTCCCGTTCCCAACGCTTCTGTTCTTACCAAGGCCATCGTTTTCATCCTCGGCTACATCGTCTGGGATGCCTGCTACACCATCGCCAATGTTCCCTATGGCTCCATGCTTTCTCTGGTCACTGAGGACGCCGGCGAAAGAGCTCAGCTCTCCACCTGGAGAAGCGTCGGCTCCATGATTGGCAATATGCTCCCCATGATCATCCTCCCCATGATCATCTGGAAGGACGAGCTCAACGCTGACGGCACTCCCGTCATCAACCCCGAGACCGGCGAGAAGGTTCAGACCCTCTTGGGTGAACGCGTATTCTTCGCCGCTCTGCTGATGGGCGTTTTCGGCTTCATCGCTTTCCTGTTCATGATCAACAAGATCACCATCCGTGTTGACGTGAACTCCGTCAAGACCAACGACACCCAGAAGTTCAATGTCTTCAAGGCCTTTGGCAACTTCATGAAGAACCGTCCCGCTGTCGGCGCCACCCTCGCCGCCATGGGTATGTTCCTCGGTATGCAGTCTGCCGCCACCGCCACCTCCATCATGTTCGCCATCTACTTCGGCAAGGCCGAGCTTTCCGGCGTTGTTCAGCTCATCGGCTTCCTGCCCATGTTCCTGTTCATGCCCTTCATCAAGAAGATCGTCAGCAAGTTCGGTAAGAAGGAAGCCTCCGTTGCCGGCACCATCTTCTCCCTGCTGGGCGGCGTGGCAATGTTCGTCTTCCCCATGATCCCCGACAAGAATGTCGCTCTGCTGGTTTACATCGGCGCTCTGTGCATCTTCGGTCTGGGCATGGGCATTTACACCTGCGTTTCCTGGGCTCTCATGGCTGACGCCATCGATTACAACGAGTGGAAGACCGGCAAGAGAGAGGAAGGCACTGTTTACTCCCTGCATTCCTTCTTCCGCAAGCTGGCTCAGGGCATCGGCCCCTCCATCGTTCTGCTCATCATGGGTTATCTGGGCTACGATTCCAAGCTGGGCGTCGGCGCTCAGTCTGCCGCTACCGCCAACAATATGTGCTGGCTGGTCGCCGCTCTCTACTGCTTTAGCGGACTGCTGATGCTCATCGGTATCGGCTTCATCTACAACCTTGACAAGAACACCCTCCAGATCATGCAGGAAGACCTGGCCGAGCGCAACGCTGTCGAAGCTGCCGAGGCCGCTGAAGAGAATCTGGCCGCCGTTGAGGCTGCCACCATCATCGAGGACGCTCCCGCTGTGGTCGAGGTCACCGCCGCTGCCGCCGCCATCGCCGCTGTGGAAGAGGCTGCTGCCGAGGAAGCCGCTGCCGAGGAAGCTCCTGTTGAGGAAACTCCTGCTGAGGAAGCCGCTCCTGCTGAGAAAGCTCCC
>JAZSQO010000141.1:0-7289 GCA_045538015.1 Acutalibacteraceae bacterium
CATCAGCAACCCGGCCAAGTACGCCGAAAAGTGCAAGGGAAAGAAGCTGGCCACTCTGTTCTTTGAGCCGAGCACCCGCACCCGCCTCAGCTTTGAGGCGGCCATGCTGGAGCTGGGCGGCAGCGTGCTGGGCTTCTCCGAAGCAAGCAGCTCCTCGGCCTCCAAGGGCGAGAGCGTTTCCGACACCATCCGGGTGGTCAGCTGCTACGCCGACATCATCGCCATGCGCCATCCCAAGGAGGGCGCCCCGCTGGTGGCGTCCATGAAGGCGGGCGTGCCCATCATCAACGCCGGCGACGGCGGCCACAACCATCCCACCCAGACCCTCACCGACCTCATCACCATCCGCCGGGAGAAGGGCCATCTGGACGGACTGACCGTGGGCTTCTGCGGCGACCTCAAATTCGGCCGCACCGTCCACTCCCTTGCCCACGCTCTGGCGCGGTACGAGAACACCCGCTTTATTTTCATCTCCCCCGAGGAGCTGAAGATCCCCGGCTATCTGCGCGGCGAGCTGGAGAACAACTCCAATGTCTCCTTTGTTGAGACCGAATCGCTGACCGATGTCATGCCCGAGCTGGATATTCTCTACATGACCCGCGTTCAGCGCGAGCGCTTCTTCAACGAGGCCGACTACATCCGCCTCAAGGACAGCTACATCCTCACACCGGAAAAGCTGGCCGAGGCCAAGAGCGATATGTGCGTGCTTCATCCGCTGCCCAGAGTCAACGAGATATCCGCCGCCGTGGACGACGATCCCAGAGCCTGCTATTTCACTCAGGCTCTCAACGGCAAATACATCCGCATGGCGCTGATACTCCGCCTGCTCGGTCTGGCGTAAAGAAAGGAGCACACACAAATGCTTATCGCACCTATCACCAACGGCATCGTCATCGACCACATCGAGGCCGGCAAGGGAATGCTGCTCTATCATTACCTCGGCCTTGGCGATCTGGAGTGCTCCGTGGCGGTCATCAAGAACGCCGAGAGCGCCAAGATGGGCCGCAAGGACATCATCAAGATAGACTCGGTCATCGACATCGACCTGAATATCATAGCCTACACCGACCCGGGCGTGACGGTGAATATCATCCGTGACGGCGTCTCCTCCAAGATGGTCAACCTGACCCTGCCCGAGACCATCACCGATGTCATCCGCTGCAAGAATCCCCGCTGCATCACCTCCGTAGAGCCGGAGCTGAAGCAGGTATTCCGCCTCACCGACCGCGAGCAGCGCACCTACCGCTGCATCTACTGCGAGTCAAAGGCCCCGGTGGAGAAGAAAAGATAACAAAAGCAAAGGCAGCCGCGAAGCGATCCCGCGGCTGCCTTAACTTTATTATTTCTTATTTATTCTATATTCTTTATTCTTTAACGGACAGTTCGCACCGAGGTGACTGCTGTTCGGGTGAGGTGTCGATCCGCAGGCGATCAACCCGCCCATACGGAGCAAACCGGAGACTTTGCACCGGGCGGATATGGAATCCGCCCCTGCGAAGGGTATGCGCTCACCTTTACACAAGGGAGCCAACAGACTGCTGCTTTTTATCCCTCCACCGGCGATGACCACTCATGCTGAGTGTTGTGGACGGCCTCGCCCCGCTTTATGGCCTTGACCCGCTCGAGGTTCCATGCCATGTGCTCGCGCAGGTCGTCGCCGCCATCAAAGGACAGGCCGAATACCCGCTCCATCTTGTCCACGCAGTAGAGGTTGTGGTGTCCCTCCTCGTCGGAGGCGATGATCTTGCTGGGCGATTCGGGCATCAGCTCCTTGGCCATGAGGGCGATGTCGTACCACGACACGAACCGTCTGCCCAGAGCGAAGAATATCTCCTCGTTCAGCTCGCTTTCGGCCAGCTTAACATAGAGCTGGGCGATCTGGCGGGAGGAGAGGAACTGGGTGCCGTCGTTGAGGGAGAAGGTCAGGTCGCGGCCCTCCACGATGGCCTCGGCGATGTTCTGGAAGCGTCTGTCCGACTGGGAGGCGCCGCCGGGAACAGCCGGGCTGGAGAAGGTGTAGCCCGGGCGGATGATGTTGCGGCGCAGTCTGACCGGCTGGCCGTAGCCGCCCTGAGCGCTGTAATACTGGCGGAAGCCGAGGATGTACATCTCAGCGGAGGCCTTGGTGGAGCCGTAAAGGTCGGTGGGCACCCGCAGAGCGGTCTCGTCCATGCCGTCGTGCATATTGCCGGTGGCGGCGGTGGAGCTGGTGTAGATGAAATTCTTTACGCCGGCCCGCTCGGAGGCGTCCAGCAGAAAGGCGGTGACACGGGTGTCGTTGTCCAGCATGGACACCGGGTCGTTGCCCCAGCCCAGAGCGATGTGAATGACCGCGTCGCAGCCCTGAATGGCCCGCTCGATGGCGGCAAAGTCGGACATATCGCCCTTGACAAGCTCCAGGTTATCCATGGCGGCAAAGGCCGGGATGCGGTCGGGCGTGCGGGTGAGCAGACGGACGCTGTGTCCTCTTTCCAGCAGAGCGAGGGTGACGTGCTGGCCGATGTTTCCGGTTCCACCGGTGATGAATACAGTCATAGCTGTGCCTCCTTAAGTTTCTTTCCCGTACAGAATAGCACACGCCCCGCCGCCGTTCAAGTCCGGGAGCCGTGGGGAGGAAAACCGGCGAGAGATTTGTGATAAATAGGATAAGAAAGTGAAAAATCAGACTGCTCAATCCCCGCCGCCCGGCTTGGACAGCTCAATGAGCTTCCGGGCGGCGGGGGAGAGGGCGATGCCGCCGTTGTAGCACACGCCCACCGACCGCCGGGGAACCGCCGGCTGAAGGTCTATCTCGAAAAGGCCCTTTTCCTCCATGGCCTCCGCGGAAAATTCCCTTATGACGCAGGCCGCGCCGAGGCCGATGCCCGCAAAGTCCAGCATCAGGTCGTGGGCGCCCAGCTCAACGCCGGGAGCCAGCACCACGCCGTTGCGCTCGAAGTGGAGGTTTACCCACCGGCGGGAGTTGGATTTGTTTTCCAGCATGATGAGAGGATATTGTGCCATCTCACCGGGCGGCACCGCCTGGCCGCGCAGACCGGAAAATTTCTCCGAGGCCACGAAGACGTCATGGATGGGCAGGCATTCCTCGAACACCACGCCCTCGCCCTCGGCGGGCAGGTTGACGTAGCCGATGTCGATGCTGCCCGAGCGGAGCAGGCGCAGAGTTTCGGCGGTGGTGCGGTTGATGATGGAAAGGGAGACGTTGGGATACATATCGTGAAAGCGGCGGATGATGGGCAGCAGGAACCACTTTGACACGGTGTCGCTGGCGCCGATGCGCAGCTCGCCCGCGTCCAGCTTGGAAAGCATCCTCATCCGGCTCTCGCCGGCGGAGAGCAGGCCGATGGCGCTGGAAACATAGCCTCTGAGCAGCTCGCCCTCCCGGGTGAGGGCAACGCCCTTGGCTCCCCGCTCGAAGAGCCGCACGCCCAGCTCCTGCTCCAGCCTGCGCACCGACTGGCTGACCGCCGGCTGGGAAAGATACAGCAGCCGCGCGGCGTCGGATATGCTGCCCGCCTCGGCCACGGCGGCGAAGATTTTGTAAAGGTCAAGACTGACGTCCATTCTTCTCACCTCAGATATAATCTATACTTATGGAAAATATAATAAATCATATCTTTACTTATATCAAGAGCTGTTATATAATATTTAACTGGCGGCTGGGATACTAATATTATTCTCAACCGTGTCAACGAAGGATAATTACATCTGCACATAATCTAATGGAGGTCTGAACAATGAGAGCAGTAGGCACCGTTTCCAGAGGCATCAGAACACCGGTCATCCGCGAGGGCGACGACCTTGTGACCCTTGTGGCCGACAGCGTCATCAACGCCTCCCAGTCCGACGACGGCTTTACCTTCCGTGACCGGGACATCGTGTGCGTCACCGAGTCCATCGTGGCCCGAGCCTACGGCAACTACGCCACCACCGACGCCATCGCCAAGGATGTGGCCGCCAAGCTGGGTTCGGACACCGTGGGCGTCATTTTCCCCATCCTCTCCCGCAACCGCTTCGCCATCTGCCTGCGGGGCATCGCCCGTGGCGTGAAGAAGATCTATCTCATGCTCAGCTATCCCGCCGACGAAGTGGGCAACCACCTCTTTGACGAGGATCTGCTGGACGAAAAGGGCGTCAATCCCTGGAGCGATGTCCTCGACGAGAAGCGCTACCGCGAGCTGTTCGGCTATCCTGTCCATCCCTTCACCGGCATCGACTATGTGGCCTACTACAGCGAGCTTGTCCGTGAGTGCGGCTGCGAGTGCGAGGTCATCTTCGCCAACCACTGCCAGAGCATCCTCGACTACACCAAGTATGTCATCAACTGCGACATCCACACCCGTGAGCGCACCAAGCGCCGTCTGCTCAAGGCCGGTGCCGAGGTTGTTCTTTCCATGACCGACATCCTCACCGCTCCCGTGGACGGCAGCGGCTACAACGAGAAGTACGGCCTCCTCGGCTCCAACAAGGCCACCGAGGACACCGTCAAGCTGTTCCCCCGCGACTGCCAGACCTTTGTCGATTCCCTGCAGAAGCAGCTCATCGACCGCACCGGCAAGAACATCGAGGTCATGATCTACGGCGACGGCGCCTTCAAGGATCCCGCCGGCAAGATCTGGGAGCTGGCCGATCCCGTGGTTTCTCCCGCCTGCACCGCCGGCCTGCTGGGCACTCCCAACGAGCTCAAGCTCAAGTATCTGGCCGACAACGACTTTGCCGGACTCTCCGGTCAGGCTCTGGCCGACGCCATCAAGGAGTCCATCCACGCCAAGGACGGCGACCTCAAGGGCAACATGGCCTCCGAGGGCACCACTCCCCGTCAGCTCACCGACCTCATCGGCTCCCTCAGCGACCTGACCTCCGGCTCGGGCGACAAGGGCACTCCGGTGGTGTTCATTCAGGGCTACTTTGACAACTACGCTCAGGACTGAGCCAATACGAATAACTGCCAGCCGCCGCTGAGACTCGATCCTCAGGGGCGGCTGTTTTTTGTCCGCTTAAGAATTTGAACAAATTGTGAATTAAATATTGACGAAGTGTGTCTGCTATGTTATTATGTAACCACAGAAAGAGGAGTATCGACCCACGGAAAAAGAGGAGGTAAATCACATGAAAAGAAACTTTGCCCGCGTTATAGCCGCCCTGCTTGCCTTCGCGCTGGTGCTCACCGCCGCGGCGTGCGGCGGTATGCCGCCCACGGCGAAGGAACTGGAGAAAAAGCGGGGCGTTTCCTTTGACAACATCGTCTGTAAGTATTCCGAAGGCCCGGCATGGATTGAGGACCCGAGCAGTTCTTTTGAAACAAATGTAACCATCTACGCCGACGGCAAGGTGAGAATATGGACCGAGAGCTATACCCTGGGCGGACTTGAAAGCATAGTCCTTGCCGAGCGGATGTCCACCCTGAGCCAGGAGAAGAGAGATACTCTGATAAGCGCCATAAGAGAGAACAGACTTTTGGCGCTGGACGACTGCACCAATTATGATATTCTTGACGGCAGCTGGAGCAGCTTCTATTTCTACAATGCCAATGGAAATGAAGTGTACGACTGCGGCGGCTACAACTGCACCGACGCAGACTACTGCGCCGTGGAAGATCTGATTTTCAGTTATATCAACTTCGGCGACATAGACGACAAGAGCCGGGCAATAATGACTGAATACCTCCGCACCAGCGGCTACGGAGGCTTTTCCGGCAGTGAGCTTTTGTACGAAAGTGATCTTAATA
Source organism: Acutalibacteraceae bacterium (assembly GCA_045538015.1). Taxonomy (GTDB): domain Bacteria; phylum Bacillota; class Clostridia; order Oscillospirales; family Acutalibacteraceae; genus SIG598. The sequence goes on from JAZSQO010000141.1 coordinate 5,729, forward strand.
TCCGCTGCTACAACGATGAATTCGGAGAATTTTTAGAGTCTTATTACACGATGCCCGCCGGCATTCAGGCGAACTTGATAATTGATCCGATATCGGATGGAGTATATTCCCGCCGCCTTGATGCAGCACTTGCCGAGCAAAGCGCGGGTGGTGTTGACCATGATGACAGAACTGATTTATTCATAGTGGAAGCGCAGAACCTCAGCAGATACATTGAGAGCGAATATGTCCTGCCGCTGAGTGAGCTTGGATATGAGCCTGCCGACACCTCTTATCAGTACGCCATCGATGCCGCTACCAATTCGAAGGGTGAGCTGATGGCTGTGCCTATCTATCTGTGTCCCGGTGCGCTCATCTACCGCCGTTCCATCGCCCGGGAGGTGCTGGGAACCGACGACCCGGCAGAGGTTCAGGCCAGACTGGATACATGGGAAAAGTTCGAGGAGGTCGCCGCCGAGGCTTCGGCCAAGGGCTATTATATGACCGCCTCCTTTGCCGACACCCTGCGTCCCTTTGTCGGCAGTTCGGATGCTTTCAGTACCCTGCCCGGCAGCGATCCCGAGCTGGACACCGGCCTTGGAAAGTGGATGGCGCAGTCTCAGAGCTTCCTGGAAAACGGCTATACCCTCGAACACAATTTCTGGAGCGAGGAGAAGAACGCCCAGATGGCAGAGGACGGAAAGACCATGTGCTTCTTCGGACCGGCGTGGTACTATACCTTCTATATGGATTCGAACTATTACAACCATGATTCAGTCCATGGCGACTGGGCGATATGTCAGGGCCCTCAGGCCTACGAGTGGGGCTCGGTATGGCTTCTGGCAGCAAGAGGAACGGACAACTACAGACTGATCTGTAACATTCTCGATGCCTTCACAAAGGACGACAAGATCTGCGAGTATTTGATCTGCCACGAGTACAAGTTCCCCAACAATACCGAGGCCGTGCTGGATATTATCGACAATCCCTATTACGCTGTTCCTATGCTGGACGAACAGAATGACTACGCCGTGCTGCATGAGGTGGCTCTGCAGATGCAGTGGAACGGGATGAACGAATACCGCAACTACACCACTGACCAGATTCCCAACTATATCATTGACGGCCTGCAGGGCAAAGTGCCGCTGGAAAGCGCCGTGGGTGAATACAACGAGGCGCTGAGCGTGTATTTTACCAAATATCTCGGCATTGATCCCTTCGGCAGTCCGGAATGATTCCAAGGCAAGGCGGAGCGGCAGAAGCGGTACTGCTCCGCTTTTAGCTTGACATTTCCCAAAGAAAAAATCAGAGACTTATGGAAAAGGAGATTGAGTTATGAAAAGAAACTTTGCCCGCGTTATAGCCGCCCTGCTTGCCTTCGCGCTGGTGCTCACCGCCGCGGCGTGCGGCGCTGCGACGCCCACAGCGGAGGAGCTGGAAAAGAAGCTGGGCGTTTCCTTTGACAACATCATCTGTCAGTATACCGAAGGCCCGATAAGGGCTGAAACGCTTGACACTAATTTTGGAACAAATGTAACCATTTACGCTGACGGCAAGGTGAAAATATGGACCAATTACAGAG
>JAZSQO010000112.1:0-2885 GCA_045538015.1 Acutalibacteraceae bacterium
TCGCCTATTGGAAACCGCAAGCCTTTGAAAAGGCTTGATCCAAACTTTATGTTTCACTTTTGGAGATTTCTCGACAGTCTTAGGCGCCGACAAGACTCTCTTCCTCCTCGGGATACCAGCGGGCGAAGGCAGCCGCCGCGCCTATCATTATCCACATGACCGGAGACTGGATGGGCAGCTGATAGCCAAAGAAGGCGTGAGCCATGTAGCTGACCACCGCCACGCCGAACGCGGGAGCGAAGCGGGTCTTGTCCGTCCGGCGGAAGCAGCACCACAGCAGAGCGGCGAAGAAGCCCATGTAGGCAACAAAGCCGATGATGCCGTTGCTCAGCAGCACATCCAAGAACTCGTTGTGTGCCTTGTCGATGTTGCCGTTGGAGGAGGGGAACATCTCCACCGCCTCGGCGCGGTAGTAGCGGGCAAAGAAGGTCTTGAAGTTGTCCGGGCCGATGCCGAAGAAAGGATTATACTTTATCAGCGAGAGGGTGCGCTTCCATGTGAACAGACGGTTGTGACCGAAGCTGTCGTCAAGGTTGCCCCGGAGTATCTGACCCAGCTCGTGGATGATGGTGTCGGATTTTTCCTTGAGGTCGGCGCTCTGCAGCACCTCCACCGCGCCGGAGACAGCGCCGGCGGCAGGCTCGTCCGGCTTGGTGACATAGAGGGAAAGCGCCACTCCGCCGACCACCGCCAGAGCCATGAGCACGCACATCACGGTGCGCATATTTTTAACCGTGGCCACGGCGCGCAGCTTTTCGCGGCTTCTTGCCTGATGGACAAGCACCGCCGCTATAGCCAGCACGATAGCTCCCGCCAGCAGTATGATCCCCAGCTTGCCCGGGGATTTCCCCTTGAGGAAGCAGTCGATGACTCTGTCCAGCCACACCGTTCCGGCGGCGGCGGACAGCACCGCCAGGCAGCGGCTCAGCCGCTCGAGAGTTGCGCACAGAGCCACGGGAATGGCCACCACAGCCGCGGCGATGGCCACAAGGCCGGCGTCGGTGTTGATGTTGAGCTCGGCGAAGAGGATGATGACAAAGCTGACCAGCAGGCTGATACCATGCCGGTCGGTCACGCCGGTGAAGGCAAGGCCGGTGGAGGTCTCTCCGGACTTTTTCAGCCACGGGAACACCGGGGCCACGCCGGTGATGAAGAATCCGGCGGCCAGCACGAGAGCCACCGAGAGGATGTAGGAGCCGAGGTTGACATTGCCCACCGGGCCGAGGAAGCGGAAGGTGGTGCTGTTCCAGAAGGGGCCGGCATAGCTGGATTCAAGGGCATAATCCTTCCACTCACCGGCGCTGTTCATGGCCGAATAATGCACCACATCGTACACATCCACGCCGTAATAGTGCAGGATGGTGGGCACGCTCAGCACAACGCCGCCCCACACGAACAGCAGAGCCTTCCAGCGGGCGGGCTTCATGCCCCGGGAGATGATGAAATAAGCCGCCACATACAGCGTCTGGTAGAAAAAGCCGTTGTTTCTCGGCTCGATGCCGTAAAGGGCGGTGTGCACATCGTCGCACTGCAGGCAGGAGATGAGCATCAGCAGCCAGTAGGCCACGATGGCTCCGTCGGTCACAAGCATCGGGTCGCTTTTTATCCGCTGGCGAATGGTCAGTCCGGGAGACTTTTTCTCCTCGTCCATGGCGTAGATGCACATGGCCGCCAGCAGAATGATGACCGCCGCCAGAGCCACGGCGGTGGTCAGGGAGAAAAATCTCGACTTGGCGGCGGTGATGGCGGTGTACTTTTCCCTGGACATGAACAGCGGCAGCACCAGCACCGTCACGGCCAGATAAACGGTGGCCAGCCGGTCAAACAGCCGTGCAAAATAGGGCTTTGACTGCAGCGTCACCGTCTGCCGGGACGCCGGTGTCTTTTTCTTCTGGGACATTGGGTTACCTCCTGACGGGGATATAATAAATCAGTATGATTATATACCATCGGCTGTCCCGGTTCAATAGATAAAATGGGCGGGACACCGTCCCCTTGAAGGGAGCGGCGTCCCGCCTCAGTGGTTCCTCGGGTCAGTGGCAGCGACCCTCGCTGAAGCCGTAGTTCCACGGCCACGGGTCATCCACCCAGCATTTCTCGCCGGTGCGTCCGGCCTTGGCGGTGAGAGGGCCGAAGGTGCTCTCGTACTCCGCTCTGAGCCGGCTGGCCTGAGCGATATAATCCTCCAGAGCGGCCATGGCCGCCTCGTCGCAGGGATGGGTGTCAAGATAGAGCCTTGTTTCATGGACGGCGAAGTCGGCCGCCATGAGGCAGCACATCAGAGCGTGACGGTCAGCCATTGCAGCAGCCTCCCTTCCCCATGAAGGGCTTGTCGAGGGCGGGAAACAGAGTGCCTCTTTCCAGCGCCTGACCGCAGGTGTAGACGCAGTCCCAGACCTGCACGGGCACATAGGCCATCACCGGCAGGTCGGCGCATTCCACGGCGGCCTGCGTCCGGGGCTGAATCGTTCCGCAGCCGCAGCCCTCCGCCCGGACGCGCGGCTCGGCGTGCCTGCAGGCGTGGCAGCTTCCGTTGTTTGTCATGTATCTCATACGGTTTTGCTCCTTGTTCAAGATTACGCGGATATCCCTTCCGCGCCATGTGGTCTGTTCCATAATATGCCGGCGCGGGGACGGTGTGACAGCGCCGGAGCCGGGAAATAACAGTGGCGTTTTTCGTCGGATGCTGTTATAATATGTGTTGTTATTGTGTCGGATCGGTGTGCGCCGTCCGACCGAAAGTAAAGGCAACACCGCACAATTCCCGTTTTAGAACTTAAGCACGATCTTGCTTGCATCTTTTCCGCCATACTTTACAAAAATGCTCGCCAATACATAGAGTATTGCCTCCGCTTTTTGTTGCGTCTGACGAAAAATCTGACTGC
>JAZSQO010000016.1:0-9793 GCA_045538015.1 Acutalibacteraceae bacterium
ATAATTTTACACTATCGCAGGGTTTGTGTCAAGGTGTTTGGGCACAGGTTTCGGCGCAGATGAGAGCAATGAAGATCAGGCGTTTTTCATTACTCCTCTGAGCCCCAGCTTTTTCATTATGCCGTCCAGCTCCCGGCGGAAGCCGACCTGTGTCGGGATCTGCCAGCCGACATACTGTCCTCTTGCATTTCCCTCAACCATTATCCAGCCGTCATCGGTGAGAGCCAAATCCCAGCCGGTGTAGCGGTTGCCCTCAATCACCGTCGCAAGCTCTTTTGCCAGAGCCACTGCTTCGTTCCAGCGGGGAATTGCGAAGCCGATAAGTCGCTTGCCGGTTTCGGGATGAATGTCAAAGGTCGCACCGGTTTCGTCTGCGGTATGGGTTATGGTGCCTGACACAGGATCTACTGAGCAAAGAATGCCGCCCGCGCCGCCGTTGTCGACTACCGCATCGCCTCTGCCAACTCTCAAGAAGGGATGTATAACGTCGATATCGTCGTCGCTGTAATAGATCGTAGTCAATCGCATTGTGTTCACCGAGGAGGGATGCAGCTCCGCAAGCTCAGCGCACTGAACGATGACCTCCTCGGCAAGGAAACCATCGGGGTATCCCTCGGAAAGCTGAGAGATCAACGCGTCGATATCGCCGGATGCGGTATCGACGATCCTGACCCCCTGACCGCAGCACTTGTCAAAGGGCTTTACGATGATACGGGAGTGCTTTTCCAGAAATGCGCGCAGCTCAGCGGTATTCCTGCCGCTCACCGGAAGGAGCTCACGCTTGTAATACTTGCCGAAATGCTCATAGGTCTTTACCTTATCGTCAAATATTATCTGATTCTCCTTGCGGTTCATTCGCTCGCAGAAAGGGATATGTTCAATATCCGACACGAACTCCAGCCGCCGCTCATCGGACAGATTCTCAAAATTATAAAGAAAATACTCGTCAAACATGAACTTGTGATCGTAGAACATGCGCAGCATATCCTTCGCAAGCGCCTTTCGCCTTGAGGGAGCGACATTCTCGCCGAGGAAAGCGGTGATCATTCGGTCGGCTTTGACCTTGCGCTCGTACTTCTTGTAAGCATTTGATTTGTAAAGCTTCCTGACAACAGGCACCTTGCGCGGAAGTTTCTTGATTTTGCTTAATACGGATCCCATATTTATCACCTCAGAAAATACTGCAATCAATTATAGTATATTTGCCGATAAAGTCAAGTTGCATCACTGCGAGAGCTGTGCGGCTGCGCAGCCGACGCCCTTGACATTGACATTCCGAAACATTATCATAATAACACAAAAACAGCAAAGGGTGGTAGAAATGAGCGCGCCAAAGGTAAGCGTCATCTGTCTGCTTTACAACATGAAGGATTATATCGCGCAGGCTCTTGACGGGATGCTGATGCAGAAAACCGATTTCCCTTTTGAAATAATCGTACACGACGATGCCTCGACCGACGGCTCTGCCGAAATACTGCGTGAATATGCGGAAAAATATCCCGACATAATCGTGCCGATCTATCAGGAGAAAAACCAGTACTCTCAGAATGTCAAGATCACGCCGACATTCATTTTCCCCAGAGTGCGCGGAGAATATATCAGCTACTGCGAATGTGATGATTACTGGACAGACCCCTGTAAGCTCCAGAAGCAGTATGATTTTATGGAAGCGCATCCGGATTACTCGCTGTGTGCGGCAAAAGTCAGACAGGTAAACTGCAGCGATCCATCTGTCCCCGACAAGCTGATAGGTCCCTTTGAAACCGGAGAGGTTACTATTGAACAGATCCTCGGGCAAATGGATAAACAGGCTTTTTGTACATGCTCGCTCTTTATCAGAAAGAAAGTCCTGTTTGAGCGACCGGCGGATTTTCCGGGCAAGGGCGAGCGTGTGATCATTCTGTGGCTTGCTCTCAACGGCAGGGTGTGGTTCATAAACGAAGAGGTAGGCGTTTATCGCCGTGCACGCCCCGGCTCATGGACAGAGCGCAGCTGGAAGAAGGGTAACGAAACCAAAATACAGACCTATTTCGGCTACATAAGAGTATATAAAAGCTTTAACGACTACTGCGGCAGAAAGTACGATGACATCATAAAGAAGATCCTGCTTCGGTATATGAAAATGTCCCTCCGTGCAGGATGTTCCATGAAGCGCATTAAAGGAGATGAGATCAAGGGCTGTTACGATATCCTTGACTCTGCGCAGAAACGGGAGCTTGCTGTCTACAAGCTGCTGCTCCCCGCCAGAAAGGCCGCACACGCGATAAAAAAGAAGCTCAGAAAGTAAGACCGTCGGCTCGCTCGGACAATAGGAAATGGTCAAGGAGTATTAAGGTGAGGTTGAATAATGGAACGCATCAAAACAAAAGCCAAAATCCCATACTGGGATAATTTCAAGGGTATATTGATAATACTGGTGGTGTTTTCGCACTGCCTGTTTGACTATCAGAGCATTCCTCTGATCGGTGTGGTTACTCGCGCGATATATCTTTTTCATATGCCGGCGTTTATTTTCACGACCGGATATCTGAGCAAAAGCCAAAAAGCAAGAAGCTCCGGTTCCTATTTCAGGCTGCTGACGTTGTTCTTCGTTTTCAGTCTTGTGATGATGGCAGGGAACTATATTGTCAATTCCTCAGACCTGAGGTTTCTGACCCCATACAACTCCCTCTGGTACATTCTTGCGGTTATCGCGTGGCGATTTACCGCTGAAAGGCTTTCAAAGGTCAACGGGATCGTTATATGGTCGGTCGTGCTGTCTCTTGCGGTCGGACTGTTCCCCGATGTTGACAATATGCTCGCTGCGGCAAGGATCTTTGCGTTTTATCCCTTCTTTATTATCGGATACAAGTTCCCTGTCGAAAAATTCGAGAGGTTCCTCGGCAGTCGTCGTGTCGGACACTGCCTGTTGGGATGGCTGATACTTCTGGTATCTGCTGTTGTTGCCATTGCTGCTGCGGCGAAGCTGAAATACAGCACAAACGATCTGCTGATGAATTCCTACGAGTCCGCGGGAGATGTTATAAGGCGAGTAATAATGCTTTCGGTCTCTGCTCTTGTAATTATCGGTATGGTTCTGGCAATGCCCAACAGAAAGTTCCCGCTGATAACTACCGCAGGCAGATACTCTCTGTGGATCTATCTCTTCCATCGTTTCCCGACACTGTTCATTGTCAAGGTCCTTGAGTCGCGCAGCACGATGATCGTTGGTCTGGCGGCGGGTGCTTTAACACTGGTGCTCGTTGTGCTGTTTGGCAACAAATACATAGCGCGGTTTATGGATAAGTTTACGGATAAGCTGTGCGGCGTTATATTCTATAACGACAAAGGCAGGTATTCAAAGCTGATAAGAGTCTCTGCCTGCCTGCTCATCGCAGTAGTGATCGTCGCTGCACCCTTTGTGAATTCCGTTGTGACGGTTGACGATATTCTCAATTTCGGGAAAAAGTCTGCCGCGGCAGCTGAGGATATTATTTACGATCAGCTCTCTGCAGAACAGAGTGAAAAGCTTTCCGATGATGTAAGATTGCTTTTTACCGGCGATTTGATACTGCTTGAGGATCAGGTCAAAAATGGCCGCAGCGGCGACAGCTATGACTTTTCCGATGTGTTCCAGTATGCAAAACCGTACATCAGCGACGCGGATCTGGCTGTCGGCGTGTTTGAAGGCCCTACTGCGGGAGTGGAAGTCGGATATTCAACAAGCAATTACGGTGACAACAAGACTCTGTCCCTGAATTTCCCTGATGAATTTGCAAGGGATGTAAAAATTGCCGGCTTTGATTTTGTTACGACCGCCAACAATCACCTGCTGGACAAGGGCGTTCCCGGAGCGATGAGGACTCTTGATGTTCTTGAAGAATACCAGCTGGATCATATCGGATCCTACAGAAATTCCGAGGAAAAGCAGCAGGTGAAAATAATCGAGGTCGACGGAATCAAAATCGCGTTCCTCGCCTACACTTACGGAACAAACGGACACAAGGTTGACGATCTGTTATCCGGCGAGCTTTCCTATATTTCCTCGTTCATTGTTTCTCCCGACAGCGAAAATTTCGAAAGCGTACGGAATAGCGTTGAGCAGGATTTTGAAAGAGCAAAAGCGGAAAACCCCGATCTGATCGTGGTAATGCCTCACATGGGCTCGCAGTTTGCCAATGAGCCTGACAGCTATCAGACGGCCTGGAACGAAGTGTTCCTGAGTCTCGGCGCAGATATAATTTTCAGCGATCACACTCATTCGGTACAGCCGGTGGAGGTGATAAGCTATCAGGACGAAGAAAGAATCATCATCAACTGCCCCGGCAACTTTGCAAACATTTATCGTGAACATAACGGCGACGCCAGCGCAATGGTCGAGGTATATATTGACAGAACAACGCGAAAACCTGAAGCCGCTGCAGTTATACCCATGTGGACACACTCCAGTATTTCGGGTAATTACAGAGCGCTTCCAATATTCTCTATTCTTAACAACGAAGAGCTGTTATCGCAGCTCAGCACAAATGACCTTGAAAGAGTCAGTGAGGTGCAGAAGCATATTACGGAAGTTATGCTGGGAGCAGAGGTCCCTGTTAACGGCGTACAGGAAAGATACTTCCTGACCGAAGCCGGCTATCAGGCAAGCAGAACCTCGCCCATGGAGATTTCCGAGAAGATACGTCAAAGTGAGTTTTACGCGCTTCTGTCCAACTCCGATTCGGTATGCTTTGTCGGTGACAGCATTACCGAGGGCACGAAAAACGGTGGGTTTGGCTGGTATGGCCCCGTACAGGATCATCTGAAGAGCTGCACCAGTGTATCCAAGGGCGGCGGGACCGTAAAGACGATCCTCCCGCAGGCAGAAGGTGGACACTCACTTTATATCGTTGCGCTCGGCACAAATGATGTACGCTATCGTGACGAGTCGATATGCGCAATGACAGCTGAGGAGTATATTTCCGAAATTGACAGCTTTGTCAGAAGGATAAGAAGCAGCACTCCCGATGCTGAAATAGCTTTTGTCGCACCGTGGTGTGCGCTGGAAAACGACAAGGTCAGCGCATTGCCCGCGAAGAAGAAAGATGCAATGCTGAAGGAATATTCCGACGCTCTGCAGGCTTACTGCAATGAGAATGATCTGTGGTATTCCGATCCGAATGATGATATTATGCGCGTTATGGCGTTTGAGGTCCAGAGCGATTATCTCGTAGACCATATTCATCCGAACCGCTACAAGGGCATAGAGCTTTACTGCAGACTGACTCTGGAAAACATGAACAGAGGATAAAAAAGAATGTCCCCCTGATGCAGAAAAAACGATCCTGCATCAGGGGGTAAATTTATGTCAGAAAAGAGACAAGCTCATGCACTGCGCTAAGACCGGGCTGTTTTCCGGAAATCGCCTTTATCCAGCAAGGCGTCACTGATCTTCAGACAGACAAAGCTGAGCGGCACCGAAATTGCCAACGTTGCACCTAACAGACCAAGCAAGCCGGAAATTGAAAAATTGCAGTAGAATTTGATGCTCCGGTATACTCTCATTAATACACAAAACAACAAAGTCCGCCGCATTATTGCGCCGGACTTTGTTCTGTACTGCAATTATTTTGCGCAATCAACGCTTTCCTCGATAGCTTCAGCTTCCTGCACAGAAGCACTCTCCTGCTTCTGTGCTTTTTTCTTGTCGCTCTTTGCGGAAAGGGCAGACTCGCCGCAGAGATACATCGCGAAAAGTCCCAGAAGCACCATGGATGTGGACGCGTAGATGATGTAGGGGAATATGGTTTTGTAGATGAACGCACATATTTCGGTAGCGGTTTCGCCGCCGATAATGAGTGCGGCAACATAGCCGAAGAAGGTAAGACCGCCCGCAAAAAGGCAGATCATTATTCCGTAGCCGTAAATGAGCTTGAGCCCGCTGCCTATTTTAGCAAAAAACGCTTTCATTTACGCCACCTCCTTAAAGTCCCAGTATGGGCAGCCAGCCCATGAGGATAACGACCTCCATCACATACTGGAGGGCTACCCACCACAGATCGTTTTTGACCGTCTTTCCGAAATCGGATTCGGCAATGGACATGCCTGCATACATACCCAGCGCAAGAGGGGGAGTGATGCCGCACATGGTGCCGCAGATGCAGGGGAGCATTGCTGCCGCGAGCAGGGGATCGACTCCGACAGCGGCAAAGGCTGCAATAAACGCAGGGCCGAAGGTCACCACCAGAGAAGAACCGGGGATGACCATGCCGAGGAAGCAGGTGATGAGGGGAACGAGCAGCACAACGCCCAGCTTGCCCATGCCCAGACTGCCGATGAATGAGGCAAGACCGTCGTTTACGTTGAGGTCGGCAAACAGCGCGCCGATCATGTATCCGAAAAGACAGGTGCCCACAGCGGGAGCCAGACTTTTCACGCCCGCGGCAAAGGTCTTTGCCATCGCGTGAGGAGTGACCTGCTTTTTGTCCTTTGCGATAAGCACGGTGTAGAGAGAGGCCATACCGGCAATGAAAAGCAGCATGGAGCTCGAAAGGTTCTTTGCTCCGGCCGCTCCGAGACGGTCGGTGAAGAAGGTGTCCTTGAACAGGAAATCAAGCACAAAGGGTACAAGGATAAACACCGGGAGAAGCAGACCCTGCCAGCCCTTTTTGATGGATTCGCCGAAGCCCGGGAGCTGATCCTTGGTCATGGGCTTGACCTTGTAGTACTTGCAGAAGGCAAACACGGTGAGCACTCTCTGGAGAATGAACCACAGGGCGATGCCCCAGAGCACCAGCCAGAACTGACCCTGAGAGATATCCAGCGCCGGATAAAGGGCGGTGAAAGCGCCCATTGCGGCAACGATGTTTGAGGAGGGCGGGATCATGTTGCCCATATAGCTGGAGGTGCTTTCGATATTTGCTGCAAGCTCGGGAGGAAAGCCCGACTTCTTCATGGCGGGGATGGTGATGACGCCGGTGGACATGACGTTGCCCGGGCCGCTGCCGGAGAGCGCGCCCATGAAGCTGCTGGCAACGACGGATACATAGCCCGCGCCGCCGGTGATCCTGCCAAGAACGGACAGGATAATGGCAATGCAGCTGTCCACGACCTTCGTTTTGGTCAGCAGCTGAGACATGGCAACGAAGGCCACCATGGAGTACATAAGGGATGTGGACATGCCCTCGTTTATGTAAGCGGGGATCCGGCTCCATGTGTTTGTGACCGCCAGCAGTACGATAAAGCTGATCAGAACAGCCTCATAAACAGGGCGCTTGAGGATCATGAACCACAGGCAGATGACCGCCAGCATGATTCCAAGATAGATAAGTGCGCTTGGCAATTTGGGTCCCTTCTTTCTTTTTTGTGCTTACCGGTATTCCGTTTTAGTTATAACAAAGATTACCGAATGGCTATATATTATCATCACCGCTCAGCCTTGTCAACCCCTCCGGGAACAGTTTTTTCGGAAAACGGAAAGGTTGATTATTTTCTTCCGATGGATTATCATGTATATATACCACACTGAGCAAGAGGTGCCATCAATGAATTACCGTCAGCTCCAGTACGCCGTGCTCCTTGCCGAGGTCAGGAACTTCTCCGAAGCGGCACGGCAGCTTAATATATCCCAGCCGGCGTTCAGCAAGCAGATAATCGGCCTTGAAGCCGAGCTTGGAGTAAAGCTTTTTGAACGCAGCACAACGCCGCTTTCCCTCACGCCTGCCGGGGAGTTTTTTGTCCAGAAGGCGGAAGAGCTTCTCTTTGAAGAAGATGTGCTCGTAAAAAACATGAGCCGGTACAAAAGCGGCGAATACGGAAAGCTGACCATCGGAGTCTCGCCCTTCCGCAGCCTTTATCTGATGCCGCCCGTGGTCAGGGCGCTGAAGGAAAAATACCCGCACCTCAGCGTCGTCCTGTGCGAATACGGCAGGGCGCAGCTCCACAAGGGCATATCCGACGGGCTTTATGATTTTGTCATCACAAACCTCCCCGTGGACGATTCGCTGCTGGAAGCTGTCCCGCTGGAAAGGGACAGTCTGGTTCTTGCGGTGCCCAACGAGCTGCTGCATCTGATAGACAAGGATAAGATAAATAACAGCGGCAGCCGGCGCTCGGTGGATCTGGCAAGCTGCCGTGACCTTCCCTTTGTCGTGGTGAGCAAGGGACAGGAGATGCGCCAGCTTTTCGACAAGCTCTGCAGGGTCGCGCAGATAGAGCCGCAGATATACATGGAGGTGGTGGGCATCACCACCGCATGGGCAATGGCGCAGGCGGGGCTTGCGGCCACCATCCTGCCGGTGCAGTTCATGCGCTCCGAGCTGCTCAACAGCAGCACGACCATCTTTGAGATAGACGGCAACACCTTCACAAGGCAGCCGGCGATCGTCACCAGACGGGGACAGTTTATTTCCGAATACGCTCAGTATGCCATAGATCTCCTGCGTGATGGCTGATGCGCCCTTCGCAGCTGACCACCGGCGGAAATGGATTTTTCTTACCGGTGCCATTGAAGATATACGGTGTTTATGGTATACTTAACAGATGACCGGTATGCGCCGCGCTTTGCGGACAGATACATTTTTGTTTAAGAAAAGGTTGTTTTACATATGGCAGAAAAGATACTTGTCACACGTTCATCCATGCCGGACTTTGATGAATATGTGGAAGAAATAGCGGACATCTGGGACAGCCGCTGGCTGACCAACATGGGTCCCAAGCACCGGGAGCTGCAGGCTCAGCTCAAAAGCTATCTCGGCGTTGCCGACGCCGATCTGGTGACCAACGGCCACATGGCTCTGGAGCTGGCCTTTCAGGCGCTCGGCCTTTCCGGCGAGGTCATCACCACGCCCTTTACCTTCGCCTCGACCACTCAGGCGCTGGTAAGAAACGGGCTCGAGCCGGTGTTCTGCGACGTTGACCCGGTGACCTTCACGATGGATGTTGATCTGATCGAAAGCCTAATCACCGAAAAGACCTGCGCCATCGTCCCCGTCCACGTGTACGGCAATGTCTGCAATGTTACGGAAATAGAAAAGATCGCCCAAAAGCACGGCCTCAGGGTCATCTACGACGCCGCCCACACCTTTGGCGTAAGGGTCGGCGGCAGGGGCATCGGCTCCTTCGGCGATGTATCCTGCTTCAGCCTCCACGCGACCAAGGTGTTCAATTCCGTCGAGGGCGGTGTGCTGTGCTTTGAGGACGAGAGCTTCGGCGCCGAGGTGCGCCGCCTCAAAAACTTCGGCATAAGCGGCAGCGATACGGTGGACGGCATCGGCACCAACGCAAAAATGAACGAATTCTGCGCCGCCATGGGGCTGTGCAATCTGCGTCACATCGACGGGGAGATCGCAAAGCGCAAGGTGGTCGTAGAACGATATCTGGAGCTTCTGGGCGGCACCCCGGGACTGCAGTTCAACCCCGTGCAGGAGGGCGTGACCCCCAACTACGCTTATTTCCCCGTGTTCTTTGACCCAGCAGTGTTTGGCGAAAGCAGAGACGAAGTCGCCCTCCGGCTCGAACAGAACGATATCATCGCAAGAAAATATTTCTATCCCCTGACCAGCAGCTTCGGCTGCTACGGCGGGCGGTTTGATGTAGAGCAGACGCCGGTGGCCAAAAGACTGAGCGAACAGGTGCTCTGTCTGCCGCTGTATGCGGATCTGCCCGCTGACAGTGTTGACAGGATCTGCGGCGTGATCCTTGACCGGTAAATAACGGAGGTGCATATTAATGAAAGGTATTATCCTGGCAGGCGGTTCCGGAACCCGCCTTTATCCCCTTACCAAAGTTACCTCCAAGCAGCTTCTGCCGGTTTACGACAAGCCGATGATATATT
>JAZSQO010000174.1:0-19276 GCA_045538015.1 Acutalibacteraceae bacterium
CACTGGGGTCAAAGCCGGGCTGCATGGCGCTGCCGTCCATTCCGGGCATTCCCATGGCGCTCGGGTCAAAGCCGGGCTGCATGGCGCTGCCGTCCATTCCCGGCATTCCCATGGCATTGGGATCGAAGCCGGGCTGCATTCCGCTGCCGTCCATTCCGGGCATTCCCATGGTGTTCGGGTCAAAGCCGGGCTGCATTCCGCTGCCATCCATGCCGGGCATTCCCATGGCGGCCGGGTCGTAGCCCGCCGTCATGCCGGTGGGATCCATAGGCTGGCCGAAGCTGACCTGAGGAGAGAACTGAGGAGTGAAGGGCTCGCCGGCCATATCCGGGAGCATTGCCGCGTCACGCATATCGTTCTGCTCCATGCCGTCCTCGTAGCTGTCCTGCTCGGCCTGAGCCTGAGCGGCCACCAGATCCTCAAGGGTGATCTTGGGAGGACGGGAGGCGTTCTTGTGGGTCATGTATCCGGAAAGGAAGGCCAGCATGAACAGTCCGATCTCGCCGGCCACAAGGCCGATCAGTCCGAGGATGCTGATATTTACGCTGGCCAGCAGGCCGTCGCTCTTGTCGCTGCCGATCACGATGGTGCTGTCGGATACGGTGCCGTCCTCAGAGGGCTGAGTGGCGCTGGTGGGCGCGGTGGTCGGTGCCTCTGTGGTGGCGGCTGTGGTGGTCGTAGTAGTCGTTGCGGTTGTAGTGGTGGTAGTCGTAGTGGTGGGGATGGAGTTGAGGGTGACGGTGTAGGTCTTTACCGTGCCGTCCTCAGCGGTTACGGTTATGGAGTAAACGAGGCCGGTCTGAACCAGCTTGTATGTAGCGTTGGGGTCCTGACAGGTGCAGGCAATGGTCACAGCACCGACCGGCTCGTTCGCCGAGAAGGTGTAGGCTGTGGCACCTTCGGAGAAGGCGGGGGACAGCGGCTTGTCCACATTGTCCACCTTCACGCTCAGAGAACTGAGGTTGGCGTTGGAGGACTTGGTGCGGAAGGTCATGGAAAGGGAATTATAGGGCTGGTTGACTGTGAAGGTATGAAGCACATTGCCCTCGGTGGTGGAGGTGTTGGAAAGACTGTTGCGGCAGTAGGCCCGGGGAGAGTCAAAGGTGATGGCCACGGGCGCGGAGCTGGTGTGAGCCGGAGAGAAGGTGAAGTTTATGTCCAGCTTGCCGTTTTTGTCAATGACCTTTCGCGCGTCGGTGCCGTCGGCTATGTACTGCACGATTATGCCGTTGGCGTCGTCCACCACAGCCAGCCCGGTGTAGTTGCTGCCGGCGTTGGCGCTGCCGGCGATGTAGTTGAGCATGGTGCGGTCGTACTTGAGGGTAAAGGAAAAATAGTCAAGATTATAGGATGCGGATTTGTTGGTGACCGTCGCGGTCACGGTAAAGGTTCCTCCCAGAATGACCGTGGAGCTGGGTGAGGTGACCGTGAGCTCCATGTCGGCGGGAGCGGTGGGCGTTTCGGCAAACGCAGCGGGACACATCAGTGTCATGAGCGTAAGGCTGAGGAGAATGGCCCAGATCATGCGCGTTAATCTTTTCATAGCCGGCATACCTTCTTCAATCATAGTTGTCACAATATAATTGCTCATACTAATAATAACATAGCGCTGCCAGTCTTTTCAAGCGGAAATGCTGATTTCAGAGGGTTTGAAGGCAAAAAAATATGAAAAAACATAGTGCCGCGCCGGGAATCCTCCGGCAGATTCCCGACACGGCGGCGGAGAGCCGGAAAAGCTGTTCTGTTTTGGAATGATCCTGGTGATTTTCAGCGGTCGGAGCGATCCGGCGGCTCCGGCGTGTCGGTGCGCAGACGCAGGTATTTGCGGCGGGTAGCGTCACCGCCGCGAATGTGCCGCTGGGCTTTGTTGAGCTCGAGCACCTGCTTCACTCTGGCGTGCAGATTGGGGTCAACGCTCCGCAGCCGGTCGGTGACATACTTGTGCACGGTGCTTTTGGATACGCCGAAGTGCTCGGCGGCGGCTCGCACGGTCTGGCCGGTACCGATGATGTGCTCGGCAAAAATGACCGCCCTTTCGGCGGCGGTGCTTTTCAGCATATACCCATACCTCGTTACCTCCGTGTGGTGATTTTGGTAATGTATATGCTTCCGGGGCGGAGGGTATGAAAAAAGGAACGGCGGCGTGCCGTTCCTTTTTGAAAGTGCTGTATGTGGTCTCAGCGCTGTTTCAGACGCTCGAGGGTTTCGCCCATGTGCTCGTCGATGATGTCCTGAGCGCAGGCGGCCATAGAGGCGTTGTAGAAGGGGACAAGATAGGCGATGGGCAGAATCAGCAGGCTGGCAAGAGCCCAGCCGGCAAAGGAGATGATAACGCCCAGCACATTGCCCACATGACCCTTCATGTACCTGGCAGAATAGCGCAGGCAGTCCATGGCGTCGTAGCCGTAGCTTCCGCAGTAGAGGTACTTGGCAAAGAAGAAGCGCAGGGAGAAGACGGCATAGCAGAGAAGGCCGATGATCGCCAGAGCCGCGCCCAGAATCAGCATCATCATGGAATTCTGTCCCGAGCGGTAGGCAAAGCCGAAGCAGACCACTGCCGGCAGGAAGGAGAGGAGGGCGATGCCCAGCCGGATGCCGGTGTGCAGAGCCTGAAAAATGACCGCGCCGAAAAAGAGGTCGTTGCTCTTGTAATAGTGGAAGATCTGTCCAACCTGAATATTCTCCAGCAGCGCCAGCTTGCGGTACCAGTAGGTGATGCCCAGAGAAAGGGGTGCGGAGATGATAAAGAAAAAGGCTGTGGTGGCCAGAGTGACTATCAGATTTATCGAGGAATCCGGGCTGGTGTAATACGCGATGTAGTCGTCCAGCGAGTTAAGGGACTGGCGAATGCCCGATGCCGGGCCGTATTCGCTGAGCAGGCCGGTGAGCAGCTGCTGTATCTGCACAAAAAGCAGCACCACCATGAGGTAAATGCACAGCCCGCCAAGGGCACGGCTCCAGTTGTTGGTCAGCAGACCGCGAGCCTCTCGCTTTATGCCTTTGGGTGTGATTTTCAGGTTTTCCACACAAAACACCTCCGCTTTTCGCAGATAACAGTTGATAATATATGAATTATACACCATGCAGGTGAGCTTTGCAACGATAATTTGCGGTGCGTACAGTATACAGCGGAGGTGAGGAGAAAAGAGGCGAAACCGGCCGCGCGGATGATCACTTAACACAAATTTAACTCTTTGTGAGGCGAAAATGAACTTTTGCTATCGCATATTTCGTGCGGGTGTGATATAATATAAACTCAATTTCTATGTTTTCCGAAAGGAGTCCCCAGCAAATGCCGGATTACAGAGATAATTACCATGGCCGCAGGCCGCCGCAGCGATATGACGGCCGCCGCCCTCCATATGACGATCGCCGTCCGCCCTACGACAATCGCCGTCCGCCCTACGACAATCGCCGCCCGCCCTACGACAATCGCCGCCCGCCCTATGACGACCGCCGCTTCGATCGGCGGGCAAGGGAAGAGGATGGCTATGTCGGCGGTCACCGCCGTCCAAGACCCATTCGCCCCGAACCGGGAGAATACCTTGCGGGCAGAGAGATGGATCGCTATGCTCCGTCCGACAGCGACTGGTTTGAGGAAAGCCGCCGCGAGCCGACCCGTCCTTCCAGAGCGCTGCCCGAGCCGATGGATGACATGGTCGACTTCAGCGACCTTGACGATTTTGACCCGGAGGATGACTGGTTTGCCGAGCGCTCCGAGTCCTACAGCAGAAGCTCTGTGCCCAAGGCTGCTCCCAAAGCCGCCGAGGATCGCTGGGACGACGACATGGAGGACAGCTTTGACGACGGCTTTGACGATGATTTCGATGACGATCCCGAGCCGCCGCCTCCTCCTCGCCGCCGTGAGCCGCGGAACGATGATCCCTGGTTTGAGGAGGATCACGGCAGTGACCGCTTGCCTCCAGTGAGAGCTGAAGGCTTTGGCCGCAAAAGTGCTCCCCGGAGCCGCGGCACCGTCATTGCCGCGCTCATATGCGCCGGCGTGCTGGCTGTGGCCGTGGCGGCGCTGCTGATCGTTCACTCCATCCGTTCTCAGGTCATGCTGCCCATGGAAAGCGTGGTGCGCTCCATGACCCTTGAGCAGTGCCGGGAGCTTATAGCCGCCCATGTGGACAAGCGTCTGGAATCCATCACCTGCAATGTGTCCGTTGACGGCAAGCCGGCCACTCTGCAGCTGGCCGACTGCGAGGTCACCTTTGCCGGCTACGATCCCGACCATTCCACAAAGTACATCACCGGCACCGACGAGACCACCGGTGAGCTTATCCGCACCGAGTACGCCGTGGACGGAATGTTCCGCTATAACAAATCGGCTCTGCGCGCCTTCTTTGACGGCCTGCTGGACGGCGACAGCGTGCCCGTGGTCGATCCTCATTTTGAGATAGACTACGAGGCGGGCAAAATGACCGTGTTTTCCGGCAGCGACGGCTGGGGCGTTGACCTTCGCCAGTTCCTCAGCCAGCTCAACAGCGCCCTGATGGCCACTCCCGGCGACACGGTCAGCCTCACCTGCACCAGCGGCGCGGTGACTGCCCAGCCGCTGAGCGCCGAGGAGATACACAAGCAGGCCATAGCCGAACCGGCGGACGCCTACACCACCACCGACGCGGCGGGCAACACCGTTTACCATTCCGAGATCAACGGCGTTGAGTTCAGCCGCAGCGACCTTGAGCAGCTGCTGGCCTCAGGCGGCACCCAGTGGGAGCTGCCGGTGAAGGTCACCTTCCCCGAGACCAATCTCAAGGATATCAAGAAATACACCTTCCCCGACCTGCTTGCCTCCTACTATACCTACTACAACAACGGCAACAAGGGGCGCAGCAGCAACCTCGCCCTTGCCGCCGAGCATATCAACACCACCATCCTCGAACCGGGAGAGCAGTTCTCCTTCAACGATGTGGTAGGTGAGCGCACTCCCGCCAACGGCTTCAAGATCGCCACTGTCTATCAGGGCGAGGGCACCGCGGAGGACTACGGCGGAGGCATCTGCCAGACCTCCTCCACGCTGTATTACACCTGCATCCTCGCCAACCTCCAGATAGACGAGCGCTCCAACCATATGTATACCGTTACATATATGCAGTCGGCTGAGGGACGCCGCACGGTATACGGCAACGACGCCACCGTCAACTGGGGCTACACCGATTACAAATTCACCAACAACAAGGAGTATCCCATCCGCATCGACATCGTGGCCAAGGACGGTATTCTCACCTGCGAGATCCGCGGCACGGCTGACGGCAGCACCGCCGATTTCCAGTATGAGGTAATAGAAACCACTCCCTACAAGATAAAGTATCTGCCGGATAACGGCTCGCCCGATCAGGACGGTCACACCGGCTACTGGGTCAACGTCTACCGCGTCATCTATCAGGATGGCGTCAGGGTGGACAGAGTGCTGGAGAGCAAAAACACCTACCAGCCCATGAACCAGATATACTACACCAACGACCTGCCTGCCGGCTTTGAGTACAATGTGGAGTACGACAAGGACTACACGCCACCCACCGGCGACGAAACCACGACCACTTCCGCCGAGACTCAGGCGACCGAACCGGTCGTGACGGAGTAAAAAAGAATGTAACAAGCAGCCCCGCGTTTTGCCGACGCGGGGCTGCCTGCTTTTCCGGAAAGTTCGGGATTATATTTCATATTTTGTCCTGATGCGCTCCAGCTTCTGGCCGAAGCCGGGAGCGAGAAACCAGAGGAAGATCGCGTTGGACACAGCGTAAAGGATGGTGTGGGGCAGAGCGGTCAGCATGGCAGCCCAGTAAAGTTCCCATGAAAAGCTGCCGTTGTACCACAGTACCGTCCACACATCCATGACAAGGGAATAGGCCATGCCGGCCAGCACTCCGTACAGGGTGAGAAGGATCCGACTGCCCTTCAGCGGCTTTTTCAGCAGACCGGCCACAAGTCCGAGCAGGCCCCACGCCAGCATCTGAAAGGGCGTCCACGGCCCCTGCCCGAAGTAGAAGTTGGATATGACCGCCGACAGCGCTCCCACAAGGAATCCAGCCTCGCCGCCCAGCCACACTCCGGCAATGGCGGTCAGAGCGGTCACCGGCTTGAAGAGGGGAATGAAGCGGCCTATGACCGAAAGGGCCACCATGACCGAAACAATGACCATCCGGCGGGTGCCGGTCTTTTTCTTTTCGTAACCGGCGGCGAACAGCAGCAGTGAGAGCAAAGTTACCGCGAGGGACACAAAGGCGTAGCCTTTGCTGCCCGACATAAATACTCCGGCGACAATCACAGCCGGGATGACAGCAAAGGGAATGACGACGCTCAGAATCCGACGCAGCCGGGCGTTCCTGATGACTATCATACCTTCGCCCTCCTGCCGTTGAGGCGGCACAGCTCAATGGCATCACTGTCGGTGACGGCGCCGTCGAAGAAGCCCCGGGTCATGCGGCTCACGGCGGTGGTGTAGAAGCTGTTTCCCGAAAAGAACTCCCGGGGAGTGCCTACGGAGGTTATCTCGCCCCGGAAGAAAAGGGCGCACCGGTCGGCACAGGCGGCGGCAAACTCCACATCGTGGGTGACTGCCACAATGGTCACTCCGCGCTCCTTGAGCGCGGCCAGCACCCGGGCAATCTTTGCCTTGGAGTCAGCGTCCAGTCCCTTGGTAGGCTCGTCCAGCAGAAGTATCCGCGGCTGTGCGGCCAGCACCTTGGCCAGCGCCAGCAGCTGCTGCTGACCTCCGCTCAGGTCGTAGGGATGACGCTCCATGAAGGGAGAAAAATCAAAGGGGATGATGTCCGGCGAAATGCCATCAAGCTCCTCTCTGACCGTCGGGCTGAGAAAAAGGGTCTGAGGATCCTGACTGAGCATGGCAAGACATTCCCGGTAAAGGGACTGGTTTTTGTAGTCGCTCAGTTTTCTGCCGAGAATATTTATCCGTCCCGAATAGCAGCGCAGAATACCGGCAGCGGCCTTCAGGGCGGTGGTTTTGCCTGAGCCATTGCCGCCGAGTATAAAGAAAGCCTCCCCGCGATGCACAGTCATATCAAGACCTCGCAGAACATCGGGCGTGCTCCGCTCATAGCGGAACCAGCAGTCGGAAAATTCCAGAGCGGGCTGAGCATCTGTGCAGGGAGCTTCCTCGGGCAGAGAACGGAGGCGGTTGTCAAAGCTGCCGATGATATAATTCCGCCCGTCCCTCACGCTGAGCGGGCAGTGCTCCGAGCCGGGAGAAAGGGTGTTGTGCAGCCGCACGGCGGCGGGCATGGCGGCAAGCAGTCCGGGGTGGTTTTTCAGCTTTGCCGCCGCGGCGGCGGGACGGTCGCAGTCCAGCAGACAGCCGTCCTCCAGAATGGCCAGCCGGTCGCAGTCGGGAATAATGTCCTCCAGCCGGTGCTCAACGATGATGACCGTGAGGGAATGATCCCGGTTGAGCCGCTTGACGGTGGCGAGAAAATCGGCGGCGGCAATGGGATCAAGCTGGGCGGTGGGCTCGTCCAGAATGAGTATATCCGGGTTCATAACCATGACTGAGGCAAGATTGAGCAGCTGCTTCTGGCCGCCGGAGAGCATGGCTGTGTCCCGGTCAAACCACTGCTCGATGCCAAAATAGCTGGCCATTTCCGAAACTCTGCGCCGTATGGCCGACTGCTCAACACCCAGATTTTCCAGCCCGAAGGCCAGCTCGTGCCACACCTTGTCGGTGACGATCTGCTCCTCCGGCCGCTGGGTGACATAGCCGATGGAGCGGGCGGCAGTGCGGTCGTCAAGCCCGCCCAGCGGCTGACCGTTATACAGCACCTCACCGCTCATCTCGCTCAGAGGAGTTATCTCCCGCTTGAGGCAGCGGAGCAGCGTGGTCTTGCCGCTTCCGGTGGCGCCGCATAAGGCGAGGAACTCGCCCTGCTCAACGGAGAGACTGATGTGGGAAAGTGTGGGCTTGCCGCTTTCAGGATAGGAAAAGCTCAGATCACGGATCTCAAGCTGCGCCATCGGATTTTCACCTCCGCTTCAATGATCGTCGGCAGCATCACAAGGCCGCCGTAGCAAAGATAAACCGCCGCGCACATGGGCGAAGCAGGAATATGGTCGGTTTCGGGATAAAAGGAAAAATCCATCGCCCCGGTTCCAAGGCCGACAAGGCACACCGCCAGCAGCACAAGGGTAATAATCAGCACCACGCCGTCGCTCCGCCGGAAGCGGTATAGCGAAAAAGTGGAGCGTCTGCCGGTGCCGTAGCCCCGGGCGGCCATGCTGTCGGCAGTGGTGATGCCGTTTTCCAGCGCCCATGTAACCATGATGGAATACACCCGCAGCTTGCCCTTTACAAGGTCGAAGAAATTGTCCTCCTTGTAAAGCCCCAGTGCCTTCTGGGCGTGCTCGGTTTTTGTGAGCTGCTGGCGGAAGTGAGGCACAAATCGCAAAGCGCAGGTCAGTATCAGCGCCAGCTTGGGAGAAAGGCCGCCAAGCAGATAGAGCAGCTTGTCCGAAGTCATGATCTGTGAAAAGCTCCGGAACCAGTACAGCACCGATATCACCATCACCGCCGTCCACAGTCCGTAGAGCAGAGCCTCAAGGGTGAGAGGGCGGTCGTTGACCACCAGCATCACCGTGGCTCCGTTGTGGGAAAAGAGCAGGTTGACCGCCGGAATAATCACAAGCAGCGCCAGATAAAACAGATGGGAACGAAGGCCGGAAAGTCCGTTGCGCATCAGCCAAAGCGCGGCGGCGCCCACCAGCGAGATAAGCGCGATGAGAGGATTGGAGCTGAACATGGCAACGCAGGCGCAGGACATCAGACACACAAATGTCACCGCCGGGTTGTAATCGCCAAAGGCTCTCACAGCGCATTCTCCTTTCAGTCAATATCGTTTCCCATGTCCAGGGAATAAAGCCATTCAATGCGGTCGCCGTCCTCGGGATAATAAGCGGCGCAGCCTACCGAGGGCAGCTCGCCGTTCACCCGGAACATCCATCCGGAAAGCTCGCCGTACTGGAATTCGTAAATATAATTGATGCCGGAAATGTAGCTCAGGCCCGGAGCGCCCTCGCTTTCAAGGTGGATGGAGTATTTCCGGGCGGCCTCGGTCAGAAGGTCGTATGCCGAGTCGCCCTCGGCGAGGGGCAGCTCAACGGTGTCAAGGATAACGCCGTCGGCGGGAATATAGGGAGAATCCTGCGCTCCGGCAATGGTGCCGCAGCGGATGGTGACGGTGACCGAGCCGATTATGTCCGTTTTGGAAAGCTCGGAGCCGTAGTAATCGGAGGGCTTCTGAATATCAAGGGTGAGCATGACCACTGCCAGAATTACCGCCGCCGCTCCCACTGCGGCAAAGTTTCGTATGTTCCTCTTGCCGAGGAAATACAGCGCGGCACAGCCTCCCGCGGCGATGACCGCGATGATGACCAATGCCCACACCTTCCAGCCGACCTTCTCGGCCGGAGGGGAAATGGTCACCGTGTTGTCCGGCTGAGAATCGAGAATGTAAATGGAGCCGAGACCGTTCCTCTGGCGCTCCATGGCGGTCAGCGCGGCGAAGGTCTGAGCGGTGGCCATGTGGCTGTATGCTCCGCCGGCCTCGTGGGAAAAGCTGCCGTCCTCCAGCCGGAAACGGGATAAGCCGTCAAGAGGAGAGAGGCCGCCCTTGACGAATCGCTCGTCGCTCCGGCAGTCGATATCCAGCGCGCACAGAGCGATGATTACCTGAGCGGTGCTTTCGGCGCATTCCACGCCGTAGCTGGCAAAGGCTCCGCTGCCCAGCTGCTGAGAGGAGAGAAAGGCAAGGGCACCGTCAATCGCGGCGCCGACATCCTCTCTGGCAGTATAAGGAGCCAGCGCCTGAAGGGCCATGGCGGTCACATCCACATCGGATGCCTCGCCCGAAACCGCCCATCCGCCGTCGGACAGGCGGAGAGATAGCAGAGCGTCAATCGCCTCGGGAGCGGTGCAAAGACTGCTCTGAGCGCCGTTGCCCAGCAGGTGCAGGCCGAAAACCCAGCTCATCACTCCGAGCCTGCCGATGGAATCGTCGGCTGTCCGGGCGATAAACTCGTTTTCGCAGTTGGCCGCCATCAGCGAAAGCGCGTATTTCTGCCTTGTCACGGCTCCGGGAATGTCCTTTTCCGAAAGATATCCCAGAAGCGAGCGGCTGTAGGCCGAGTAGTCGTATATCTGCCCGGACTGGTGCAGAGCCAGTATGTAGGTCTCGGAAAGAGCGCCCGCGCCATCGGCAAGGCCGGTGTCTATCCAGTCCTGAATGTCCTCGGCGCCGCACTCCTTCAGCTTGAAGGCGACGATGCCGTCAAGCATCCCTTCGATGTCGTCGGCAGCCTGCGCCCGAACCGGAATAGCTCCAAGGCAGGAGAATATGGTGATAACGCAGCACAGAAGCGCCGCAAGTCGCTTTTTCATCTTTTTAATCCTTTATGCGGAGTATTTTTATCAATAAATTATATCACGGTGCCGCAAGGGCTGTCAATGCGGCGTGAGGTCGGAAAAAGCCACCGGCCCCGGAGGGAAATTTCCGCTCCGGGGCCGGTGGCAAATATTGGAAGTAAATCGTTTAATTGATGGAATCGAGCAGGCGGACAGCGTCGCTGTAGTGCTCAGGCGTGATAAATTTTATGATGCTGTAATTGTAGTCAATCATGCTGCCGTTCAGCACCTCCTCTCTGGAGGCGTCGGTGGCCACCAGAGCGATGAAATAGGGCTTGCTGTAGTCCAGAGGAATGATGTCGCTGCTCCACTTCAGCAGCTTGCCGGCGTTGGAGTCGTCGACATCAAGAGTGCGGAGCTGCCAGTCGCGCGGAAGGGCAGGCTCGCAGGTCTCCACGGCGACCGTATCGTAGCTGCTGTTGCTGCTGTAGCTGTAGGTGTGGCTGTAATCGTCGTAGTAGACCTTCTCGTAATATTCGTCGTTGGCATATCCGTAGAGGGCCAGCTGCTCGTCGGAAAGCTGATCCTTGAGCTCGGCTATCATCAGGTTGACGACATTGAGCTGGTCGGGAGAGTAACCGTAATTCTCGTTGGGAACCTTAACCGCGAACAGTGTGCGGCACTTGCCGGTGTTGTCCTCAAAGAGCTTGACACCCTCGCTCTCCAGCAGCGCTATGGTGTTCTCCTGCCAGGAGTAGACACTTATATAGGCCGAGTCGGTGTAGTTGTAGGACGAACCGTCGCTGTAAACACGCTCGATCTCAATGGCCAGCTCGAGAGGTGCTTTTTCAATGTCGGTGTCACCGATCAGCAGGGCGTAGGTCAGGTTCTCGCAGTCGGCCCGCAGCGCCTCGGCCAGCTCATCCATGGGCAGGCTCACCCGCTTCTGGGTGCCGTTGGTGAATATGGTGGTGCATTCGTACCTGCTGGTCGAATTGGCGTAATCGGTGAAGAGACCATACGGGAACTGATCCTCATACCGGTCGCGGTAATAGAACTCGGGGCTAACAACGCTTCCCACCGCCTCGAGATATTGCTCCATAGTGAGATAATAATCACGGGCAATGGTGTTTCCGGACTTGAGCCGGTAGCTGATGTTGATACGGTAGTCGTTGCTCTCGGAAAGCTTCTGTCCGAGCAGCTGCTCATGGAAGTCGGTGACGGCGGTGATGGACTCTTCCTCTTCCACCGTGGTGTACCAGTTGCCGTCGGTGAAATTGCTGCCGTCGCGCAGGTCTATGGTCACGGAGTGCACATCGTCTGTTTCGGGAACCAGACGGGCGTAGCCCATGCCGTTGGAGAGGAACAGAACGAGGCACAGCACAACGGAGATCACCATGGTGCAGCCGTACTTGAGCAGTGAGATGTGGAATTTCTTAAAGCCCTTGCCGCTCACCAGCTCCATTATAAGATGCACGATAAAGGTGATGACCAGCATGGCCACGATAACGCCGCTCATCTGGGAAAGACCGGAGTATCTGACCTCGTCGAGGATGCCCAGCATGAACACCAGAGTGATGGCAAAGGTGACGATGGAGGAAAGGGCGGTGCGCACAAAGGGATAGACATAGGGGCTGCCCACCCGCTCGGCGCGGCGGAAACGGACGAGCAGATAGGCCGCCGCGAACACGCCGATGGTGACTATAAGCAGAGGGATAAAGGTGTCGGCGCGGAAGAGAACGGCGCGGAAGCTCTCAATGGCGGAGGAATCCACTACCCGGAATATGGTCATGAACAGCAGACCGAGGGGAGAGGAAGCGGCGATGCCGGAGTACTCGTAGTTGCTGCTGTAGTCAAAGCCTTTCATGTTGCGAACCATCATAACGATGCAGATGGCGTGGATAGCGGGAATGGCGGCGTTGATGACAAAGGGCATGATGCGCGCCTCGATGGCTCGTCCGCACAGGGTCATCACCAGCAGGCTGATGCCCATGAGCATCACGCAGGCAACAAGACCGGTCACCACAAGCTGGATAAGAGTGCCGAACATTATCGCCGGCTCGCCTTCGGCGGCGCCGAGTCCCTTGAAGGGCAGGCACCAGTAAAGACCGCTGCCGATCAGTATGGCAAGAATATGCGGCACAAAGCTGCCGGTGAAGCTGGCCAGCAGGTCGCCGAAGAAGCGGGTGTCGTCGGACACAGGCAGAGAGTAGTCCATGTCCACGATGGATTTGCTGTACAGCCAGCGGAAGGCCTTGGAGCAGATGACGTAGCTCATGATGAACATGGCGGCCAGCATCATAAAGCCAATGAAGACAGAGGCTACGGTAAGGCTTTCGAGGGAGTAGCTCAGCGAAAGCGTGGATTCATAGGCGATGGTGCTCTGCAATCCCGCGTCACGCATCTTTTCCAGCTGAATGCCGACATTGGCATATGGTATCAGAATGCCCGCCATGAGGGGATAGGAAAGCAGGGCGAAGATGCTGTTGAGTATGATAAGCGTGCGCATGGACTGCAGCTTGTGCTTGTAATAAGCTCCGAAGTGGGTGAAATTACCGGTCGAGCTTCGAGCTGTCATAGCCGAGCACCTCCATTTCGTAAATAAATATCTCCTCAAGGCTGAGGGGCATTTCGTCGTACAGCTTGGGCGAAAGGGCGTTTATGGAATCCCGGATGGTCTGGCGGTCGCCCTTGGCGATGATGTTGGTCACGCTGCCCGAGGTGCTGATGTGCAGAACCTCAAAGCCGCTGAAGTCATTGGCGCTCACCGGCCGGTCAAAGGCGGTCTGGATCTTGATGACACTGCCCTTTACATTGTCCAGCTCACGGTCGAACACGATCTTTCCGGAGTGCATCAGTCCCACCCGGTCGCAGAATTCGTCGATCTCGTTCAGGTTGTGGGAGGAGAAGATGACGGTCAGCTTGTTGTCCAGCATGGCGTCGATGAGCATCTGCTTTACGATTATGCGCATGGTGGGGTCAAGACCGTCAAAGGCCTCGTCCAGAAACAGATAAGGTGTTCTGCAGGCGATGCCGCAGATGACCACAGCCTGCCGCTTCATGCCCTTGGAGAAGGTGTTGAGCTTCTTCTTCATGGGCAGGTTGATGCTGCCGTGGAGCCTGTCGAAAAGCTCGTCGGAGAAGTTGGGATAAAAACGCTTGTAATAGGTTCTCATTTCGGTCAGCGTCATGTCGTTGAACTGGGTGGTCTCGTCGTTGATGAAGAACACCTGCTCCTTGACGGCCACATTGTTGTACACCTTCTGACCGTCAATGGTGACCTCGCCGCCGTAGGGCTTGTATATGCCGGCCAGCAGGCGCAGCAGGGTGGACTTGCCGGCGCCGTTGGAGCCCAGCAGACCGTAAGCGCAGCCCTCGGGGATGGAAACGCTCACGCCGTCCAGCGCTGTTATATCGTCAAAGCGCATCACGACATCTCTGATTTCTATCATTCTGTTACCTCTTTTCTGTCCTCAGACCATATTCTGCTTACCGCGTCGGCTGCCTCGCCGGCGGATACGCCGCTCCTGCGAGCCGCTTCCAGAGCCTGCTCAAGGCGCTTCATGGCGTCGGCCTTCAGAGCCTCAGCCGCGCCGCCTCCGCTGGCGACATAGCTGCCTCTGGCCGGCATCGAGTAGATCAGCCCGGCCTGCTCAAGGGTGGCGTAGGCCTTCTGCACGGTGTTGGGGTTGACGCCAAGGTGCTTTGCCACCTCGCGCACAGCCGGCAGCTTTTCCTCCGGAGCCAGCTGCCCGGAGAGAATGAGCTGAGCGATGCCGCCGGAGAGCTGCTCGTAAATGGGAGCCTTGCCCTCGAGTCTTATCTCAAACACATCCCGACCTCCTTTTTTTCAAAATAATGTGAACAGTGTATTAACTGCATTAACTGTACTATTTGTCTTAGTACAGTTGCATTATACTCTGGTCCTATGTACTTGTCAATATCCCCTCTGTTAAAAAATTGTGAAAATGAAAAATCCCCGTTCAGCGTGCCTTTCGGGCAAACTGAACGGGGATATATTGAATAATCAGAGATCCCAGTCGGGGAGCCAGCCGCCGTCGTTGTCACCGGGAGCCGTGGTCGGCGCAGTGGTGGGGGCGGGAGTAGTTGTGGCTTTTGTGGTGGCAGTGGTTTTGGTGGTAGTCGGTTTTGTTGTCGCGGTGGTCTTCTTCGTGCTTCCGGCGGTGGGTCTGGCAGCTGCCGCCGTGGTAGTCGTGGTGGCTGCGGTGGTAGTTGTAGTTGTAGTCGTAGTCGTGCTTTCGGTGGCAGAGGTGGTGGCCTCATCCGTATCGGTGACAGAGCTCTCGGTCTCGGAAAGGATGTCTTCCGGGACAGCTTCGGCCGCTTCGTAGGACTCCAGCGCGGCGGCGTACCGGTCGAGCTCATTCTCCATTGAAGCCATTGCCGCCGAATTCTGACCGTAGATCACGATCAGAGCGATTATCAGCGCCACATTGAGAAGCAGCGAAAGGGTCAGAAGGGGCTGGTTGCTTTTTCTGTTCATTATAAGCTGATGGCCTGTTCGGATATCGTTCCCGAAAGGCGCTCCTTTCACGGATATTTTTTATTCGCCGGTCGGTTGGCTTGGGGCTGATGAGGCGGTGGTGGTTTCAGCCGGAGCAGGAGCCGCGGTGGTCGTGGTGACCGCGGCAGCGGCGGTGGTTGTGGTAACCGGGACTGTGGCCGTGGTCGTGGTGGCCGCTGTGGTCTCGGAGGTAGTTGAGGCAGTGGTCGTTTCGGTGGCGGCAGTTGTTTCGGTCTCGTCGTTCTTTCCGAGCAGCACCTTCAGCTTTTCGAGAATGTCAAGCTCGGCCTCGGTGGGCGAGACGATGGCAGAATATTTATTGTAAGCGTTCTGAGCCACGCCGCTGAAATTCTTTGTAACGGTGTCGGTGTATTCAACGCACTCATTTCCGTCGGCGTCGTTGTACACAACATAGCCCCGGGCGGTTACGTCGGTGCCGAAGAAGGTGTCGGGAATGTCGATGAGCACGCCGGTGTAAACCAGAGCCTTGTCGTCCTCACTCAGTATCTTTTCGGCCTTGATGCGCAGCACGCTGGCGGTGTCCACCGTGAGCTCCTGCTGGCCGAGAATAGCGGCGGGGATTATGAGGGTGCCGTACTCAACGATGTCGGCGTTGTTGTAGAAATCGCCCTTGGTGAACTGAATGCCGAAGCGGATGCCATAAGGTTCTATTAGGCGGATGCTGGCGCCCAGCATCTCAAGACCGGTATCCGGCTCAACGGTGACGGTGCAGGTGGCCTGAGCGGAGGTGCCTCTTGCGGTTATCACGGCGGTGCCGTAGCCAGAGGCGGTGATCTTACCGCTTTCGTCAACGGTGACGCAGCTGCTGGAGGAAGACCATGTCAGCCGGTCGTCGGTGTCGGCGGGAGTAAGAGTGCAGGTAAGCTGTCTGCTTTCGCCGAAGCCGAGGGTGATGTCCTGCTCGCATATCTCAATGGACTGAGCAGGCACCGAGGGGACAAAGGCGGTGGTGGTCGTGGTCGTGGTCGTAGTGGTGGCCGACGCGCCGGACATATCGTCGTAGATGTATTCGCTTATCTTGGAGCAGATGTTGTAAATGCCGACGGAGTCTCTTCCGCAGGCGGGAGTGGTGGAGGAATCGGTCACGCCGGTGGCGAGAATGACCACGCCGTTCCGGGAGGATGGATTATAGGAAGCCAGAGCCAGCACGCCGTAGGCGTTGCCGGTGTGGTAGTAAAGACCGCTCTGGCCGAACATACCGGACATATATCTCAGCGGCAGGCCCTGACTGAAGGAGCCGCCGTTTTCCGACTTGGTAAACAGCCGGGACTCCATGAGCGCCACCGAGTCGGCTGAAAGGATGCGGCTGCCGTTGTATACGCCGTCGTTGGCCAGCATGGCCATCATTTTGGCGATGTCCTTGGCCGAGCAGGTAAGTCCGCCGGCAAAGGAGCTTGTGCTGGTGCAGATGGTGCTCTTTGCCACAAAGCCCTTCTGAGTGGCCACGCTTCGGGCGACAGAGCCGTCGGGATAATAGAGAGTGGCCAGCTTGGAGGTGTCGGCCAGCGAGCCGGCGAAGAAGGAGGCATCCATGCCGAGGGGAGAGAAGACGTTGGCCTTGGTGTAGCTGTCAAGGGTCTGACCGCTGGCCGCCTCAAGGGTGCTGCCGGCCACGCCCATGGCGTAGTTGTTGTACATCCATGAATAGGAGGAACCCACAGTGCCGCTGTTGTAGCTGGAGGAGCTGGTCAGCTGGGATATGGTTCCGGTCTTCGTTGAGCTGCTGGAAAGTGCTTTGAGGGTGGAGGTGTGGGAGAGGAGCGACTTGAGCGTTACAGCCCGGTAGGGAGTGCAGTCCCAGTACTGGCCGATATTGGCGTTGATGTCCACAATGCCCTGCTCCTGCATCTTCATGGCGCTTACGGCCACCGCTACCTTGGAGAGGGAGGCGGTGCGGATCTTTGTGTCCGCCGTCATGGGTGCGCTGTCTTTGGTGGCCCAGCCGTAGTTGTAGGTGCCGGTCACAGTACCGTTCTGTATAACGGCCACCTGCACTCCGGCGGCGCCGTAGGCGGCGGAAATGCTGTTGATGTAATCCTGAGTGCTCTCGGTGGAGATGGTCACCTTTTTGCTGTACTGGCTTGTGACCCATCCGGTAGCGGAGCCGGTGTACTGTATCTTGAACCATGTTTTGCCGGAGCCGTCCCGGCCTTCGCCGAGATAATCGTAGACCCTGCCCTTGTAGGCGGTGCCGACGGTGCTGTAGTCCGTGCCGACACCCGAGCGCACATTGACGCTGGAGCCGGTGATGAGTACCACCTGCTCCGCAGCGGCAAGGGACTGCGACGCGCACAGCACCAGCAGCTGCAGGATCATAAGCATGGCAATGCCTATGGCCGCGGCGCGCTTGACCTGATATGTTGTCCTCTGACTGTAAAACACGATCGTTACCTCTTTTTTAGAGAATAATATACATATTTAATTTATACCCATACTCATCGAAAGTCAATACTTCAATTGTAAATAATAATGATAAACGAAGAAACGGCGCCCCGGAAAACGGGACGCCGCAATAACGCGAAAAGTCTTACCGGCAGACTGCCGTGACGGAAATCATCCGGCCTCTGCTGTCGCGGAGGTCGTTTCCGTGGAGGAAGGCTCGGTGGCCGCGGTGGCTGCCGTTGTTTCCGCGCTCTGAGTGGTGCCGGGAGAGGTGGTTTCTGTGGTCGTGGCTGCGGTTGTGCTTGTGGTTTCAGTGGTTGTTTCGGTCGTGGTCGTGGTGGATTCTTCGGTGGTGGTTGTGGGAATTGTGAGGTAGGGATTGACAGGATCGGGATCGGAAGGATCCCAGCCGCTGTACAGCGGATCAGGATTGCGGGCGGGATATCCCTGACCGGCCGGGCCGGAAGCATTGACTATGTTGACCTGAGTGCCGATGGGGCAATT
Organism: Acutalibacteraceae bacterium; assembly: GCA_045538015.1. GTDB lineage: Bacteria > Bacillota > Clostridia > Oscillospirales > Acutalibacteraceae > SIG598. Next base: position 17,793 of record JAZSQO010000174.1, read on the forward strand.
GTCATATATCCACTTGGAATCGCGCGTACACAGCCGGATGCAGCCATGGGAGGCAGGGGAGCCCAGCTTGTCATATTCGGCCATGTCCAGCGCCGAATTGTTCTGCTTGAGATAGGGCACCGAATGGAACAGATAGGAGCTGGAAATGGAGCTGGAATACTGGCCGTAAACATTGCCCACCAGCAGCCGCCAGCGATATTTGGCTCTTATCTTGTACTGACCCGTTCTTGTGGGACTGCTCTTAGCGCCCGTGGAGCAGGTGAAGCACTTGCTCAGAACGGTGTAGGCGCCGGTGTCGTCCTTGCTGTAGATGGCTACCGACTGGCTGTCACCGGCGAATACGACGATATAGTACTTTGATTCGTAATTGGGATTGACCACATACTGTGCGTTCTTGCGTGTGTCGGGAGCGGTTGTGGTCGTAGTTGTAGGTTTGGCGGTCGTTGTCGTCTGAGTGGTCTGGGTGGTGGACGCGGAGGTCTCGCTGGTCTGGGAGGATGCCGGAGACTCAGTGGTCGCCGCTGCATCGCTGCCGCTCACATCTGAGGGCGACACCGCATCGGTCGCGGACACATCGGCCGGGCTTACGGCGTCGGAAAAGGATACAGCCGGGACAGACAGCTCCTCATCCTCCGCTTCGGCAGAGAAAGCTGCACGGCTGAACAGCTCCGCGCACACAAAAAAGAGGGTGCATATGGCGAGAATAAAAGCAATAATAGGAAGAATGGCCTTGTTTTTGGCGGTGTTCATATGGTTTTCCTCCATGCGTCAGATAGGTGTGCTGCTTTGGAATTTCCTGTTCCCCGGAAAAGCCGACGCGGCGGCCTATAGTTTTATTTTGAATCCGGAGGGGGCAATTGTCAATACAATAACTGTGAACTTTTTGCCAATTAAAGGAGAATGGCAAAGCGCCCCGAAAGGCCTGTGCCGATCAGAGCGCTTTTTATCAATCTTTTCTCAATGCTCAATCATATCCCGGACGATGGCCGCCACATTTTCAAGCTGGCGGTCATTGAGCTTTTTGAGGTCGTCGATCAGAGAGCGAAGCCGACCCGGATTTTCCGACTCAAGGTCGAACAGCTCGCTGGGTGTTATCCCAAGGTATTCACAGATATAAAATATGCCGGTCAGCGATGGCATGGATTTGCCTGATTCAATATTATTGATATATCCCGGATTCTGTCCCATGGAAAGGCTCATCTCTCTGGCTGAAACTTCCATTTTGCTTCTGAGCTGAGACAGACGCAGGGAGAAATCTTTTTCCGTCATGTGATAACACCTCTGTCCCTTTCCACCCCAGTCTGACCAAAATTCCGGCTCAAATGCCCAGCAATTTCCGTCTCATCCCGTCCCATTCCCCGTGATATCCGATGATAACCGAACCAAATCGGAGACTAATCAGAGAGGGATTGGAGGGGAAGGTGGTGAGAGGCTTGGGGAGGATTTGCGACGAGTTGATATTCACATGGCTATGCCGTTTCTTA
>JAZSQO010000056.1:0-7344 GCA_045538015.1 Acutalibacteraceae bacterium
GCAGTCAGATTTTTCGTCAGACGCAACAAAAAGCGGAGGCAATACTTTGTGTATTGGCGAGCATTTTTGTGAAGTATGGCGGAAAAGATGCAAGCAAGATTGCGCTTAAGCGCTTGCGCGTGAATTGTGCGGTGTTGCCTTAAAGAGAATCATACCATCCCGGTACAATCCGGCTCATGCCGTCGTACCATTCGAGCACCTGAGCTGCCTGCTTTCGCATGACCTCCACCTCGCCCTCGCCGAAGGGAATGGCCCAAGGCAGAGAGGAAAGGGTGTTGACGGCGATATACAGCGCCATCAACCGCCAGAATTTTTCCGGCACGGTGCCCTCTGCGGCAAAATAACCGTCCACCATAGCCGAGGCGAAGGCCGGCCGGCTCTGAACGCACCACACGACGCGGTTGAATTCCTCCCACGGGTCGCCGTGGTCAAAGCGGTCAAAGTCGATTATGACCAGCTCGCCGCCCTCGGTCACCATCATGTTGCCCACGTGGTAGTCGCCGTGGTGCATGGTCTGGGGGCGGTCGTGTATCAGCTCACGGTTATCCCGGATATAATCGAGCAGAAGCCGGTCGTTTTCGTATTTCAGAGAGCATTCGGCATACAGCTTCAGCTTGCGGTCGATCTTGCGGCCGTAGCGGGAGCGCCAGTCCTCGGTGTCCTCGGGCGCGGGCAGAGTGTGTATCCGGCGCAGATATTGGCCCGCGGCAAAGCCCAGCCTCCGCGCTTCGGAGTCGGTCATGCCGGCCACGGCCTCCTCGGCGTCTCTGCCCTCTATCCATTCCAGAACGGTATACACGTCCTCGCCGCACCGCCCGAAATCCACCGGACGGCACATGGGCACGCCGAGAGCCTCCACACGCTTCATGAATTCAAATTCGGCGGCCTTGCTCTCGTATTTCTTTTCCGGCGACAGACGCAGGAGATATACGCCGCCGTCGGCGTCGGTGACCCGGTACTTGCGGTCGCCCGACCAGCCCTTTTCAATGGGCAGCATTTCGGTGAATTGCGGTATCATGTCTGTAAATCGGGAGCCTCAGCTGAAATACTCGCTCATCTCGGTCTCCGACTGTCCGATGAGCAGGGTGTCGTCGTCCTTCCACGAAATGGTAAGCTCGGGATTGTACTGACCAACATACACCACAGCCTCGTCAACGTCGCATATCCAGCCCAGAGGAGTGGGGATGATCCTCTTTTCCCGGCGCACGCCCACTGCCGTATCAGCTCCGGTGGCTCCAAGGTCGGCGGAGGTCACGCTGGCGGTGTAGGTGCCCTCGGGCGAGATGGCTTCGCTCGAGCTCATGGCGCTCTCAAAGCCGCTGGTGAGGGTGGTCAGTCCGAGGGTCACAAGGATAAGCACGGTGACAACGCCGCCGATAATGCGGCATATGGAGGAAAGGCCCTGCTTTTCGCCCTGACCGAAGCCGATGGACATGGCGGCGATGACCGCCAGCGCCGCCAGCAGAGCGCCCATGCCGGTGCGCTCGCCGAAGAAGCTGACCGCCCAGAGGCCGAAAAGAGCGCCGGTCAGCGGCATTATATTGCAGCTGATGGTCTTTATCTGAGAGGTATAGCCGGTGGGCTTTCTGGCAAGGAAGAAGAACAGTCCCACCGCCGCCGTGAGCACCAGCCACACCAGCAGATAGCTGAAGGGCACCAGCTCCCAGCCGAGACCTTCCATCACGGCGTAGAGCAGTGCAAAGACGGTGAAGATGCCGTTGAGCACCGTTGCCGCGTGGTTTCTGAGTTTATCGTAGAATGTAATCTTTTCGGTTTCCATTGCTTTCTCTCCAGAATATTTATTCGCAGGGCGCGCCGCCCTTGTTGTCCGGCAGGCGGGCGGAGGCGGGATCCGCAGGGTCGTATTCCACACGAGCCTCGGAGCCTACCTTTATCCAGCCCAGAGCCGGGCGGGTGCGGTGACCCACGGTGGTCTTGCCCACCTTGATGGGCTTTGATTTCATCCTCACCGTTTCTCTGATGGTGTATTCCTTTTCCTCCACCATATAGCTCACGGCGATGTATGCCTCGCGGCCCTCATCACCGGGATCGAGCAGCTCGATGATGCCGGTGGTGCGCACGGCGTTCTTTTTCTTTCCAAACATAGCTTCGCTCCTTCCGCGGATCAATAGCCGGAGCCTTCCTCGCTCTTGACGATCTTGACCACACGGCTGGTTCCCAGACGGGAAGCGCCCAGATCAAGGAAGGCCTGAGCGTCCTCCAGGGAGGCGATGCCGCCGGCGGCCTTTATGCGCAGGTGAGGCTCCACATTGGCGGCAAAGAGGGCCACATCCTCACGGGTGGCTCCGCCCTTGGAAAAGCCGGTGGAGGTCTTGATGTAATCAGCGCCCGACTGGGACACTATGCGGCACATTTCCTTCTTTTCCTCGTCGGTGAGCAGGCAGGTCTCGATGATGACCTTGAGCAGGCGGCCCTTGCAGGCCTCCTTGACTGCCTTTATCTCGGCCAGCAGGTCGTCATAGCGCTTGTCCTTGAGCCAGCCCACGTTGATGACCATGTCGATCTCCTGAGCGCCGTTGTCCACCGCGTCGGAGGCCTCAAAGCACTTGGCGGCGGTGGTGGAGTAGCCGTTGGGGAAGCCGATGACCGTGCAGATGGCCAGCTTGCCCTGAACATACTCGGCGGCCCGCTTTACATAGGAGGCGGGAATACACACCGAGGCGGTGCCGTACTTCATGCCGTCGTCGCAGATGGCCTTTATCTGCTCCCAGGTGGCGTCCACAGCCAGCAGAGTGTGGTCTACCGCTCCGAGGATGGCTTCGAGATTGATATTGCTCATATTCTTATTCTCCTTATTTGTCGTTCTGCTGTTCCTTTATCTTTCTGCGCCAGCAGGGATGGCACATGGCTATGTAACAGTCATTGCCGCCCAGCAGCACCTGAGCGCCTTCGGTGACCACTCTTCCGCTGCCGTCCACACGGGCGTGGACCGTGGCCTTGCAGCCGCATTCGCACACGGTCTTGATCTCGGCGATGGAGTCGGCCAGCTCGAACAGCCGTCGGCTGCCGGGGAACAGATGGGTCAGGAAGTCGGTGCGCAGGCCGAAGCACAGCACCGGCACATTGCGCTCGTCGACGATGCTTCTGAGCTGGTCGATATTCTCCGGGCTGAAGAACTGGGCCTCGTCGGCGATGATGACATCGGCGCCGCCGTAGGCGTCGAAGCATTCTATGATGTCACAGCCCTCGCCGATGACCTGAGCGCGGCTTTCAAGGCCGATCCGGGAGTGGACGATGTCGCTGCCGTCCCGGGTGTCGATGGCCGGCTTTATCAGCCACACCTTCATGCCCCGCTCCTCGTAGTTGAATTTTGTGATAAGCGCCTGCGCCGTCTTGGACGAGCCCATGGCGCCGTATTTGAAATACAGCTTTGCCACGATATTCCCCTCTTTTTGCTTTGTTTCGGAAACAAATATCCTTGTATAATCTTATCACAGGCGTTTATTTAATGCAAGAGCGGCACACAATATCACCGACGATATAAGGCAACACCGCACAATTCCCGTTTTAGAACTTAAGCACGATCTTGCTTGCATCTTTTCCGTCATACTTCACAAAAATGCTCACCAATACATAAAGTATTGGTTCCGCTTTTTGTATCGTCTGACAAAAAATCTGACTGCGCAATATCGCACTTAGAATTATGCGGTATTGCCTTAAAAGGAGGACGCGCTATGACCGATCAGCCTCTCAGCGCCCTGCCCGAAGGTCTCGGGATGGCTCTTGCCCAGAACATTTACGCCATGTACCACTTCGCCTCCCTGCCCGAGGACGCCCGGCGGGATGTGATAGAAAAGGCCCGGACGGTCGGCTCTCAGGAGGAGATGAACGACCTTGTCAGCGGGCTTATTCCCCACTGAGGGCGCAAAGGGAGCCTCCGCGTTTTTCCCGCGGAGGCTCCCTCTTTGTCATTTTCCCCGGGCGATGGATCGCACCGCCCGCACAAGCTCCTCGGCGTCCCGATGGGTGGTGTGCATGGAGGGCGCCGCCCGCACCGTTCCTCTGCCGGCGGTGCCGAGGGCGAGGTGGGCGTCGTAGGCGCAGTGATAGCCGCCCCGGACGCATATTCCCCGGCGGGCAAGCTCCGCCGCTCCCTCCTCGCCGGAAAGGCCGGCGATGTTGAAGGCCAGCAGGGGAGTGTGAACGCCCACCGCCGGACGGCGGGTATACAGCTCTACCTCCGGCATGGCCCGCAGCTCCTCGTAGATATGGCAAATGATGTTCAGCTCCCGGTTCCGGAGCCGCTCCATCCCTGCCGCCTCCACCGTCTTTATGCCCTCGTCAAGGGCGCAGATGGCCGGCATGGGCGGCGTGCCGCTCTCGTACATATCGGGCAGATCGGCGGGCTGCTCCCGCAGAGCGGAAAGACTGCCGGTGCCTCCTCTGACCAGCGGCAAGGGCAGCTCCTCGCCGCCAAGGGCGAGCAGGCCAAGCCCCATTATGCCGTACAGTCCCTTGTGGGCCGGAGCGCAGAGAAAGTGCGCGCCGGTGTTCCCGCAGGTCAGCCGCTCGGTGCCCGCCGTCTGGGCGCAGTCCAGCCCAAGCAGCAGCCCCTTCCGGCGGCACAGCTCTCCCAGCTCTCTGACCGGAGGCATCACTCCGGTGACGTTGGAGGCTCCGGTGCAGAATATCATCCGTGTGTTCCGGTTTATTGCCCGGGAAAAGCTGTTCAGGGTGGCCTCGTCGTCTCCTTCGGTCACATGGGCGCGGCTGACCGTGACTCCTCTGCTCTGAAGATAATGCAGCGGACGCACCACGGCGTTGTGCTCAAGGTCGGAGATTATCACATGATCCCCCGGCCTCAAGCAGCCCGTCAGGACGGTGTTGATCGACCATGTGCAGCCCGGAGTATAGATAAGCCGCTCGGGCTGCTCAAGGCCAAAGAGGGCCGCCGCCCGCTCACGGCATTGGTACAGCCGGCGGTCGGCGGCCTCGGCCAGAGGGTAGCCTCCCCGGCCGGGATTGGCTCCGAAGCAGGTGACCGCGCTCCTCGCCGCGGCAAGCACGCCGGGTGGCTTTGGCCATGTGGTGGCGGCGTTGTCAAAGTAGATCATTTCCCCTCTTCCTCCACCCGGCGCACCGCGATCCCGCCCGCGGCCAGCAGACTCACCGCCCGGCTCGCCTTTTCGTCCTCCACAAGCAAGGCCCGGACGCAGCCCTCCGCGCTGTTCTCCGTTCGTCTTATTCCCGATGATATCCCGTGGCGCCCAAGCAGCTCCCTGGCCCGCATGGCGCGGGTCACCGGGCCGATAACCAGCAATTTCATAAATACTCATCCTCTCCTGTTGAGCCGGCCGGCTTTCCTTTGTCCGGCCGGCGATACGCGCATCCGGGATCTGTAACATGATATGCCGGGAGGAGCGGAAGGGTGAGCATATCCGCTCCGGTTGGCGCATATCCTTTGACGAAAACAAGCCGCAGGAAAGGATGAATACCATGTTTATCTGGTCGTTCAGAATGTCCAGAAGGGAATTGATAATCATCGGCGTGGGGCTGGTGGTTTTCATCGCCGCCATCATCGCCATCATAGGAGCTGCCGGGGCTGACGACGCTTCGGCGGTGCTGGGAGGCTACACCGCCGAGGCCGCCGACGAGGCCGGGCGCGTCGCCTTCCTCGAGCAGTTCGGCTGGGAGGTGGAGCCCGAGCCGGTCAAGGTCAGGGAGGTACGCCTGCCCGAGCAGCCCGACGACCGATTTGCCGAATACAACGCTTTGCAGGTGCGGCAGGGCTTTGATCTCACCGGCTTTCTGGGCAAGCGGGTCAAGCTGTGGACCTACAGCGTCACCAATTACCCGGCGGGCGGCAGCGCCGTGGCCAACCTGCTCATCCTCGACGGCAGAGTGATCGGCGGGGACATCAGCTCCACCAAGGTCGACGGCTTCAGCCACGGCTTTGACCCTCAGCGCTTCTCGGAGGAAACGGCCGCCGCTCAGGCCGAAGCCCATGCCATCGACCGCACCGTCCCCGACAGCATTCCCGCTCAGGAGGACGCTCCCACCGAGGAGGAGCTGGAAAAAGAGGGAGAATAAAATTCCCGCTGTTCCAACATTATCTTGCATAAAAAAGCCGTCTATATTATGATAATAGAAAAGACGGCGCGCGCCGTCACCAAAGAAAAGGACGGTAAAATCATGGAACAGATGAGTACCACCAAGCTCAACTACAAGCGAACGGTTCTGATCGGCTTTGCGTTCATGTCGATCTGCTCCTTCTGGCAGCTGTACAACTTCGTTGTGCCCCTTATCCTCAAGCACACCTTCCATGTCAGCGACGGCATCAGCGGCTACATCATGGCCGCCGACAATGTGCTGGCGCTGTTCATGCTGCCCCTGTTCGGCAAGCTCTCGGACAAGACAGACACCCGGCTGGGCAAGCGCACTCCCTTTATTCTCTTCGGCACCCTTGCATCGGTCATTCTGATGACCGTCATTCCTCTGGTCGACTGGAACGTGACCCGCATGAACAACGGCGGCACCGCCTCCTTCGGCAGTGCCCAGCTCAACTTCATTCTCTTCTTTGTGTCGCTGGGACTGCTGCTTCTGGCCATGTCCACCTACCGCTCTCCGGCGGTGGCTCTGATGCCCGACGTCACCCCCAAGCCTCTGCGCAGCAAGGGCAACGCCGTCATCAACCTCATGGGCGCGCTGGGCGGCATCTTCGCCTACGGCGTCATCGCCGTTGTGGCTCCCAAAATCAGGGACATCGATCCGGTCACCGGCTCGGGCACCAAGGACGGCAGCTACTTCAATCTCTTTGCCATCGTGGGCGGCTTTATGGTCGCCGCCGCCATCGTGCTGGTGTGCACCATCCGTGAAAACAAGCTGGTGGCTCTGATGCCTCACGACGAGGAGGACGATCTTCCCGCCGAGGCCGAATCCGAGACTGCCTCCAAACCGGAAAAGCTCTCCCGTGGCGTTAAGACCAGCCTTGTCTTTATCCTGCTGTCGGTGGCTCTGTGGTACATCGCCTACAACGGCGTGGAGACCGCCTACTCCCGCTTTGCCATAAGCGAGTGGGGCATCGACGAGGGCACCGCCTCCACCATGATGATAATCGCCATGCTGGTCGCCACGGTCAGCTACATCCCCGTCGGCATCATCTCCAGCAAGATCGGCCGCAAAAAGGTCATCATCGGCGGTGTCGCCATTATGGGCCTTGCTTTCCTCGCCGCCTGCTTCCTCAACAGTTACAGCTGGACGGCCTACGTCATCATGAGCGTCATCGGTATCGGCTGGGCATCCATCAACGTCAACTCCTATCCCATGGTCGTGGAAATGAGCAAGAAGTCGGAGGCCAAGCGGTCTTAGGAAGACAATCCTTTT
>JAZSQO010000113.1:0-63641 GCA_045538015.1 Acutalibacteraceae bacterium
AAAGAATGCGAGTCAAGATCACCATGGCCTGCACCGAGTGCAAGCAGCGCAACTACAACACTGTCAAGAACAAGAAGAACGACCCGGACAGACTTGAGATGAACAAGTATTGCAGGTTCTGCAAGAAGCATACCCTGCACAGAGAAAGCAAGTAAGGAGGGGCACAGATGAGCGAGAAAGAAAAGGATGTCGTCAAGACCTCCGATAAGTCTTCCAAGCCCGGCCTTTTCCAGCGGATTGGCAAGTTCTTCAAGGAGTACCGCGGAGAACTCAAGAAAATATCCTGGCCGACCTTTGCCGAGGTTGTCAAGAACACCATGATCACCCTCGCGGCTGTTCTGCTCATCGGCGCTGTCATCTGGGTTTTCGACTTTGCCATCACTTCTCTGCGTGACGCCGTTATCGCCAACGATGGCGTTTCGGCTTCCGACGTCGTTGAAGAGGTCGTCCCTGAGGATGTCGTTGATGAGATCGTCTCCATCGCCGATGTTTCCGCAAGCGATCTGGTCAGCACCGCTGACGCAGAATAACAGGGTATCCCTGACCAAACAAATCACAGAAAGGGGATAGCTGGTTGGCCGATTTCGACGAGGCCCGCTGGTATGTGGTTCATACCTACTCGGGTTATGAAAACAAGGTTGCTACCAACCTCCAGATGGTAGTGAACAACCGTATGCTCCAGGATCTCATTCAGGACATACGCGTTCCCACTGAGACCGTCACCGAGGTTAAGGACGACAAAAAGCGCGAGGTCGAGCGCAAGATCTTCCCCGGCTATGTGCTGGTCAAGATGGTACTGACCGATGATACCTGGTACATCGTGCGCAATATCCGCGGATGCACCGGCTTCGTCGGCCCCGAATCCAAGCCCATTCCGCTGACCGACAAGGAGATCCAGAAGCTCGGCGTCGAACAGACCGCCGCTGTGGAGGTTTCCTACGAAGTGGGCGACTCGGTCAAGATTGTCGATGGTCCTCTCGAGGGCTACATCGGCAAGGTCACCGAGCTTAATCTGGACAAGAACACCGTGCGTGTGGTTGTCAGTATGTTCGGTCGTGAAACGCCTGCAGAGCTTGAGCTCCAACAGGTCGTTCCTCTGGACTGATCCGGAGAAATCAATTGAAAATGACGCCGCAAGGCGCCTGATAAGCGCGGCAGATCCGCGCTCGGGGAGAGGAAAGCCTTTCCCTGTGGGAGGGGTGGACAAAAATCGCTCCACTCCGCCATTTACCACGAATTTTGGAGGTGCACAATTTTGGCTCAGAAGGTTACAGGTTACATTAAATTGCAGATCCCCGCAGGTAAGGCAACTCCGGCTCCCCCGGTAGGCCCTGCGCTCGGTCAGCACAGCCTGAACATTGTTCAGTTCACGAAGGATTTCAACGAGCGTACCAAGAATGACATCGGCATGATCATCCCCGTCGTCATCACTGTTTACGCCGACAGAACTTTCTCCTTCATCACCAAGACCCCTCCCGCATCTGTCCTCATCAAGAAGGCCTGCGGTATCGAGAGCGGTTCCGGTGTTCCCAACAAGACCAAGGTCGCCAAGATCACCCGCGACCAGCTTAAGTCCATTGCTGAAACCAAGATGCCCGACCTCAACGCTGCCAACATCGACACTGCTATTAGCATGATCGCCGGTACAGCCAGAAGCATGGGCGTTGTCGTCGAGGACTAACCGTCCCCGGTGGGAGGACAATCTCCGATTTAACCACTTTACGGGAGGAATAATTTTCAATGAAACACGGTAAGAAATATGTTGCAGCTTCCAAGCTGTATGATAAGGCTAATCTCTTCGATGTAGCCGAGGCTATCGAGCTGACCACCAAGACCGCTTCCGCTAAGTTTGATGAGACCGTTGAGGCTCACTTCAGACTGGGTGTCGACGGCCGTCACGCTGACCAGCAGGTCCGCGGCGCCATCGTTCTTCCCAACGGTACCGGTAAGAATGTCCGCGTTCTGGCTATCTGCAAGGACGACGACAAGATCGCCGCTGCCAAGGAAGCCGGTGCTGAGTTTGCCGGTGCCGACGAGTTCATCCAGAAGATCCAGAGCGAAGGCTGGATGGATTTCGATGTTCTGATCACCACCCCTGACATGATGGGTATGGTCGGTCGTCTGGGTAAGATCCTCGGTCCCCGTGGTCTGATGCCCAACCCCAAGGCTGGTACCGTTACTCCTGACATCGCCAAGGCTGTTCGCGAAGCTAAGGCCGGTAAGATCGAGTACCGTCTTGACAAGACCAACATCATTCACTGCCCCATCGGCAAGGTCTCCTTCGGCACTCAGAAGCTCCAGGAGAACTTCGAGGCTCTGCTGGGCGCCATCAACAAGGCTAAGCCCGCTGCTGCCAAGGGTCAGTACATCCGCTCCTGCGTCGTTACTTCGACCATGGGCCCCGGCATCCGCATCAATCCCTCTAAGATCATGTAATTTTTTGCCCTGCGGCAAAATAATTCTTGACAATACCGCCGCATGGTGGTATCATATTAAAGCTGCCTAAGACAGCAGGTGGTCAACAGCCCCAACTGACCGTAAGGTCAGCCTGCCGAGGAGAGCTTCAAAAACCGTATTGCAGGTGTCGCTCTGCGTCACTGCGTAAATATGCGATTTTTCCAAGCCCTTTCCTCGCTATCGGGGAAAGGGCTTTTTGATCACCCACAAATACCACAGGAGGTGAAACCACTCATGCCTGCAAATTATGTTCTCGAACAGAAGCAGAAGGTCGTTGCTGAGCTCGCTGAAAAGCTGAACAACTCCGTGGCCGGCGTACTCGTTGAGTACAAGGGTATCACCGTTGACGCTGACACCAAGCTCCGTAAGCAGCTCCGTGAGGCTGGCGTTGAGTATCGCGTTATCAAGAACACTCTGATCAAGCGCGCTGCCAACCAGGTCGGCATTGATGGTCTGGATGATGTCCTCGAAGGCACCACCGCTATCGCTATCGGCTCCGACGCCACTTCCGCTGCAAGAGTCATCAATGACTTCATCGAGAAGACCAAGTCCAAGACCTTCAAGATCAAGAAGGGTTACTACGAGGGCAAGGCTATCTCCAAGGAAGAAGTCATCGCTCTGGCCAAGATCCCGAGCATCGAGGTTCTGTACTCTCAGCTCGCCTGCGCCCTCAACGAAGGCGCTCGTACTCTGGCTGTCGCTCTCAACGCTGTTGTTGAGAAGGGCGAAGAGGCCTAATTACACCTTTAACTACAAACAATTTAGGAGGATATAAATCATGTCTGAGAAGATCGCAAACATTCTTGAAGAGATCAAAGCTCTTAGCCTCATCGAGGTTAAGGAGCTCGTAGACGGCATCTGCGAGACCTTCGGCGTCTCTGCCGCTGCTGCTGTTGCTGTTGCTGCTCCCGCTGCCGGCGGTGCTGATGCTGGCGAAGAGAAGACCGAGTTCGATGTCGTTCTGAAGTCTGCTGGTTCCAGCAAGCTGAATGTCATCAAGGTCGTCCGCGAGATCACCGGTCTCGGCCTGAAGGAAGCCAAGGACCTCGTTGAGGGTGCTCCCAAGGCTCTTAAGGAAGGCATCTCCAAGGCTGACGCTGAGGCTCTGGCTGAGAAGCTTAAGGAAGCTGGCGCTGAGGTCGAGGTTAAGTAATTTAGCTTCAAACATAAACATTTACAGCGGACAGGTTTGTGCCTGCCCGCTGTTTTGTTTGCGGCAAAATTGCGTTAAGGCAACACCGCACAATTCACGTGCAAGCACTTAAGCGCAATCTTGCTTGCATCTTTTTCGTCATACTTCACAAAAATGCTCGCCAATACACAAAGTATTGGCTCCGCTTTTTGCATTGTCTGACGAAAAATCTGACTGCGCAATATCGCACTTAGAATTATGCGGTATTGCCTTAATACGCTGCGGCTATGTGCGATTCGATCCTTTACGCCTGCGTCGGAGATTCTGCTTCAGGCGGCAAAAATAAAGGCGTATATTTTCGCCGCCACTTGAAAATAGTCGGCTCAGGGGATATAATAAGCATATGCTAACCGATGTTTCCAAGAGGTGAAAAAATGCAAAAAGAGAAATTCAGAGTAACCGGCATGACCTGCGCCGCCTGCCAGGCCAATGTGACCAAGGCGGCCATGAAGGTGGAAGGTGTGGAAAGCGCCGAAGTCAATCTTCTTGCCGGCACCCTTACCGCTGTATATGACGAACAGACCGCCGACCCTCAGAAAATAATCGCCGCGGTCAATGCCGTGGGCTACGGCGCCTCGCTGTTCAGCGCCCGGAATGACAAGGGGGACGGCTTCAAAAGCCAGTGGGAAAGCCGCAAATCTCAGGCGAGGGAAGAGGAGCTTACCCTGCGCGATCGCCTGATATGGTCGCTTTTTCTCCTTGTGCCGCTGATGTACCTTGCCATGGGTCACATGGTTGGTCTGCCGCTGCCGGAAATCTTCCTCGGCACGCAGAACGCACCCATTGCCGCCTTTACCCAGCTGCTTATTACTCTGGCGGTGGTGGCAATCAATTTTAGGTTCTTCCGGGTGGGCTTCAATGCGCTGATTCACCGGGCACCCAATATGGATTCCCTTGTTTCGGTCGGTTCGGCCGCCTCGCTGATCTACGGCGTTTTCGCCCTTTACCGCATGATGTACGGCCTCGGACACGGACAGATTGAGCTTGTGGAGCATTATTCCCACCAGCTTTATTTTGAGTCGGCGGCCATGATACTCACCCTTGTGACCGTGGGCAAATATCTTGAGGCACGCTCGAAGTCCCACACCTCCGACGCTCTGGGGCGGCTGGTGGAGCTGGCCCCCAAAACGGCCACAGTTCTGCGTGACGGCGTGGAGATAATCATTCCGGCCGAGGAGCTGGCGGTGGGAGATACAGTTATCATCCGTCCCGGCGAGAGCCTGCCCGCCGACGGCGAGATCATCGAGGGCAGAGGCTATCTTGACCAGTCGGCCATCACCGGCGAGAGCATTCCGGTGGAAAAGAGCGCCGGAGACACAGTTGTGTGCGCAACCATCAACCGCAACGGCTCCTTCCGGTTCCGCGCCTCAAAGGTGGGCGACGACACCACCCTTGCCCAGATAATCCGTCTGGTAGACGAGGCGGGCAGCTCAAAGGCGCCCATCGCCCGGCTGGCCGATAAGGTCAGCGGCGTTTTTGTGCCGGTTGTGCTGGGCATTGCCGCCCTGACCGCCATCATCTGGCTCATCGCCGGACAGACGGTGGAGTTTGCCCTTACCTGCGCGGTTTCCGTGCTGGTCATCTCCTGCCCCTGCGCTCTGGGACTGGCAACACCGGTGGCCATCATGGTCGCGACCGGCCGTGCCGCGGAGCAGGGAATACTGATAAAATCCGCCACGGCTCTGGAAACTCTCCACAAGGTGGACACCATAGTCCTTGATAAGACCGGAACCATAACCTCCGGTCATCCCTCTGTGACCGATATAATTACCCTCGATGGCGCGGAAGAGCGGGAGCTGCTGGCGAGAGCCGCCGCCATTGAGGCGGGCAGCGAGCATCCCTTGGGTGAGGCTGTGGTAAAAAAAGCCAAAGGCGATGGCGTGGCTCTGCCCGAGGTTGATGACTTTGAAGCGGTGGCCGGCCAGGGAGTGCGTGCCGTGATCGGCGGAAAGACCTGCCTTGGCGGCAGCCGAGCCTTTATGGCCGAAAGCGGCATTTCCGACCGTGAGCTGGATAAGCTGGGCGACACCATGAGCCGCCTTGCCTCCGAGGGAAAAACTCCTCTTATCTTCGCCGAGGACGGCAGGCTCACCGGCCTTATCGCCGTTGCCGACACCGTCCGCGAGGACAGCCGTGAGGCCATCCGCCGCATGAATGACATGGGCGTGAAGGTGGTAATGCTGACCGGCGACAACCGGGTCACAGCCGAGGCCATCCGAGCCGAACTGAATATCGACGAGGCCGTGGCCGAGGTCATGCCTGCCCAGAAGGAGCAGAAGATCAGAGAGCTACAGCAGCAGGGACGCTGCGTCGCCATGGTGGGCGACGGCGTCAACGACGCGCCTGCCCTCACCCGGGCTGATGTGGGCATAGCCATCGGAGCGGGCACCGATGTGGCCATCGAATCGGCCGATGTCGTGCTGATGAAGAATACACTTGCCGATGTGACCGCCGCGGTGGAACTGAGCCGTGCCACCATCCGGAATATCCGCATGAATCTGTTCTGGGCGTTTTTCTATAATCTGCTGGGCATCCCGGTGGCCGCGGGAGCACTGTTTGTGGCCTTTGGCATCCGGCTGAGCCCCATGATCGGCTCGGCGGCCATGAGCCTGAGCTCGGTCTGCGTGGTAACCAACGCGCTGCGTCTGCGCTTTTTCAAGCCCTCCGGCGCGAATAATAAACGATCCGACGCTGTTCCCGGGGAGCAGCCCGAAAGAAAGGAAGATGTTTCAATGAAAAAGATCATCAATGTCGAAGGCATGATGTGCCCGCGCTGCCAGGCTCATGTGCAGAAGGCTCTCGAGGCCGTGGAGGGAGTTTCCTCCGTGGAGGTAAATCTGGAGGCCAAGACCGCGGCTGTGACCCTTGCTGCTGAGGTGGCCGATGCCGTGCTCACCGCCGCCGTAACCGAGGCCGGCTACGAGGTCACCGGCTGCGCCGACGCCTGATCGTCGACTGGAGAATAACGCTTCAACGCCCGATGGGATCGGCACTGCCGCCTCCTCGGGCGTTATTTTTCAGGCATCACAGAATAATCGCAAAAAACTGATAATTAATTTAATATTGTATGCTATAATTATACGAAACGGTAATATTTCTCAGCCAAGTTATCAATGTCATTGCGAGAAAGGAATGGACAACAGATATGAGCAAAAGCCGACTGACTCCGGAACAGCGACAGCGTCGCAAGAAGAGGATACTCATAGGCGTGGCGGTGCTGCTGGTGGCGGCGCTGTGTCTCGCCCTTTATCTGGGTAAGCTCAGACAGGATGTGGACGAAAAATTCGGCTCCGACAGCAGCGACGAGGCGGAGATGGCCTATGTCACCCGCGGTACCATCCAGACCACCGTGTCCGGCTCGGGACAGCTTGCCGACCGGGACAGCGAGACGGTTGACCTTCCGGCTCTGCTGATGCTGGACAAGCTGTATGTTGAGGAGGGTGATGATGTGGAGGAGGGCCAGCTTCTGGCCGCCGTCAATCCCCAGACCCTCATGGCCGCCATGGCTCAGACCCAGACCGAGCTGGATGAAATCGACGGCAAGATCGACGACGCCGACGACGAAAAGGCCGACACCGCTGTGAAGGCCTCCGTTTCCGGCCGCGTCAAGGAGATATTTGTGGAAGCCGGCGACAATGTCTCGGCTGCCATGTATGAGCACGGCGCTCTTATTCTTCTTTCCCTCGACGGCTGCATGGCTGTGGATATCCAGAGCGATATCGCCGCCGGAGAAAGCGTCGTGGTAAAGGCTGCCGATGGCAGGGAGTGGGAGGGAACCGTTGACCATTCCGCCGACGGCACCGCCACCGTACTGCTGACCGACGACGGCCCTCTCAACGGCCAGTCGGTCACCGTGACCGACAAGGAAGGCAAGAAGCTGGGAAGCGGAAGCCTTTATATCCACCAGAGCCTTGCCGTGACCGGCTATGTGGGCACGGTGAGCGGAGTTTCCGTGTCGGAGAATCAGAGGGTATCCTCCGGCAGCACTCTCCTCAGGCTCAGCGATACCGGCTATTCGGCCAACTACGAGGCTCTTCTCAAGGAGCGCGAGGATCTGCGCGAGAAGATGAATGACCTCATCGCCATATACTCCATGGGCGGCATTTACGCGCCCATGTCCGGCCGAGTGGTAAGCGTGGAGTGGGAAGAGGACGCGGAGCAGAGTCAGACCGACACCGAGCTGCTGTCCATCCGCGCCAACGACACCATCATCCTCAATGTCAACGTGGACGAGAGCGATATTCTCAATGTCAGTGAAGGACTCGAGGCGGCGGTCACCGTCAGCTCCATCGGAGACGAGACCTACAAGGCAATTGTGACCGAGGTTGGCACCGAGGGCACCGCCGCCGGCGGTGTCACCACCTACACCGTCAAGCTGGAAATGGACAGAGCCGAGCAGATGCGCTCGGGAATGTCCGCCACCGCCGACATCTCCATCTCCGCCGCGGCGGACGCTCTGATCCTGCCCGAGGACGCGGTCAACCGCACCAGCGACCGCTACTATGTGTACACCGCCATCGACGAGGCCACCGGTGAGCTTTCCGGTATGAAGGAGGTCACCATCGGCGTCAACGGCGGCGGCTACACCGAGATCCTCTCCGGCGTGGAGGAGGGCGAGCTTGTTTACTACATCCCGCCCAAGGAGTATTTTGACTTCTCCATGTTCTTCGGCGGAGGCGGCTTCGGCGGCCCCGGCGGTTCCGGCTACGAATACGACATGAGCGATTTTGAGGGCTACGAAATGCCCATGCCCGAAGACTTCCCCTACGGAAGGAGTGACGGCTGATGATAATTCTCAAGGACATCTGCCGCACCTACACCATCGGCGACGAGCTGGTTCACGCTCTGGACAAGGCCTCGCTCCATGTCCGTCCCGGTGAGTTTGTCAGCATCATCGGCCCCTCAGGCTCGGGTAAATCCACGCTGATGAACGTCATCGGCTGCCTTGATGTTGCCACCTCCGGCACCTATCTGCTGGACGGCATTCCCATTGAGGATTATTCGGAGAACGAGCTGGCAAGAGTGAGAAACCGGAAGATAGGCTTTGTGTTCCAGAACTTCAACCTCATCGCCAAGCTGACCGCCGAGGAGAATGTGGAGCTGCCGCTCATATACCAGAAGCTCCCTCGCGCCGAGCGCAAAAAGCGGGTTCAGGAGGCTCTGGAGAGGGTGCACCTGACCAACCGCTCCCAGCACTATCCCACCGAGCTTTCCGGCGGCCAGCAGCAGCGTGTGGCCATAGCCCGCGCCATAGCCACCAAGCCGTCGCTCATTCTTGCCGACGAGCCCACCGGCAATCTCGATTCCAGAACCAGCGCCGAGATAATGGAGATATTCCATGAGCTTCACGGACAGGGCAACACGATCGTGCTCATCACCCACGATGACGAGGTGGCAAAGCAGGCCGCCCGCACCGTGCATATTCTCGACGGCAGAGTGACGGAGGAATAGATTATGTATCAGGCATTGAAAATGGCGATGAAATCCATCGCCGGCAATAAGATGCGTGCCGCCCTCACCATGCTGGGCATCATCATCGGCGTCATGACGCTGGTGGTGCTGGTCAGTCTTGTCAGCGGCACCACCGGAATGATAACCGATACCATAGCCTCCCTCGGCAACGACCTGCTCACGGTCAGGATCGAGCAGGCCTCGCCGGAGATCAACCTTGATATGCTCAAGGAATGGGAGCAGGACGAAGCCGTTGGCACCGTCACCGCCGCCAGCCAGACCAGCCTTACGGGTAAATATCGCGGCAGCAGCGCCAACGTCACCGTCTACGGCACCACACCGGAATACTACGAGGCGCAGGGCCTTGAGCTGATCCTGGGCCGATATCTCAAGAACGCCGATGTGGACAACGAAAGCTACATCTGCGTGATAAGCGAAGGCGCGGCTGAAAAGCTTGTGGGCTATTCCGACTGCCTCGGCCACGAAATCTCCCTTGGCGGCGTGCGCTTTACCGTGGTGGGCATCCTTGCCGACGACGAGGACTCTCTTACCGCCGTGTTCACCGGCGGCTCGGCGGTGGCCTATGTGCCCTATACCACCCTGCCCAAGATCACCGAGGGTCTCAACAAGGCCATATCCACCTTCTATGTCTCCGCCGCTGATGGTCACGACCTCGACAGCGCGCAGAAGGTCATAGAAGAGCGCCTGCTGGAGCACTTTGACGGCAACGAGGACGCTTACTTCGCCACCTCCATGGCTATCATCGAGGAGGCCATGGGCGACGTCACCGCCGTGCTCGAGCTGCTTCTGGGCGGTATCGCGGCCATCTCTCTGGTGGTGGGCGGTATCGGCATAATGAACATCATGCTGGTCACCGTGACCGAAAGAACGAGGGAAATAGGCATCCGCAAGGCCATCGGCGCCAGCCGCGGCAGGATACTTCTCCAGTTTCTCATGGAAGCCGTGGTGCTCAGCCTGCTGGGCTGTGCCATAGGCATCTTCCTAAGCTGGGCCTTGCTGCAGATTCTTTCAACGGTGCTTTCGGGCGCAGGACTGGTGTTTACCCTTGACGGCGGAGTGGTCACCACCTCGGTGGTGTTCTGCGTGGTCATCGGACTGATCTTCGGCCTTTATCCCGCCAACAAGGCGGCCAAAATGCCTCCCATAGACGCGCTGCGCTACAGCGGCTGATTAAGAAGGGATATTATTATGAGCAAAAAACAGCAGCCTTCCATAAAGAGAAAAAAGCCCTACGGGGCCATCGCGGCAGTGACCGCGGCGGCGGTGCTTCTGGCGGTTATGCCCACCCTTGCCCGCAGGGACAATAATGTAAACACCGCGGTGACCTCCTTTCAGGCCACCGGCGGCGTCATTGAAACCAATGTCCATGCCGGCGGTACCCTGACCGACCGGGAGGCCTGCAAGGTCACCATCCCGGAGGATATAGACCTTGATCTTGCCGTGAAAAACGGACAGCGGGTGTCCAAGGGCGACCTTATCGCCAAGGCTGACAAGACTGACCTCATGCAGGCCATAGCCGCCCTTGAGGGAAAGCTGGGCGAGATCGACAAGGAGATCGAGAAAGCCCGGGACAGCTCCGATTCGGAGAAGCTGACCGCCTCCGCCTCAGGACGCGTCAAGGCCATATACGCCGAGGAAGGACAGAGCGTGACCGACACCATGTTTGAACACGGAGCCCTTATGCTCATCAGCCTCGACGGCCACATGGCGGTGGATGTCTACTGCCCCCTGGCAACAGTGGGCGTTCAGATGGACGTCACCCTTTCCGACGGTACTGTTGTGACCGGTACGGTGGCCTCCCTTTCCGGCGATAATGTTACCGTGACCATTTCCGACAAGGAAGGCTCCCTGGGTGAAAAAGTTTCTGTTTCCGACAGAGACGGCAAAATGATCGGCGACGGCGAGCTTTACATCCACAGCGAGCTGGCGGTCACCGGCTACTACGGCACGGTGAAAAGCCTGAAGGTCAGAGTCAACGACACGGTGGACGCCGGCGATATCCTCGCTTCTCTCAGCGACACCGACGGCACGGCGGCCTACGCCGACCTGCTCAACCACAGAGGCCTGATGGAGGAGCAGCTGCAGTCGCTCTTTGAAATGTACCACACCGGCGGCATCTACGCCGAAACAGACGGCATCATCGCCGAGATAAACGACAAGGATTTCAGCGTTGAAAAGACCTCGGCGGGCGGCTCTGCGGTGGTTCCGCTGTCCAACAGCCCGACCGGCGCGGAGGGCTACATCAACTACGCCGCCATGGCCGTTGAGGTTTCCGGCAGCACGCTGAAGCTGCGTATTTCTCCCGTGGCCATTTCCGAGCTGGATTACTCCAACGCCGAGCTGCTGAAGAATCTGACCTACGATTCCGAGATAACCACCTTTGAGCTGCCGGCGGGCACTCCGGTTTATTCCTTTACCGACGGAGTGTGGGGCGGCGGAAGCATCGCCGCGGGCAACTACCTCGTCTTTGCCTTCACCATTACCGGCGAAGGATCCGAGCTTGTGTGGGTGGTCAGCCATCCGGTGATAGATGAGCCGGAGGATCCGGATACTCCCGAAGACCCGGATGATCCTGAAAATCCGGATGACCCGGACAACCCCGACGATCCGGAGAATCCCGACGATCCCGAAAATCCCGGAGAGGGCGGCACAACCACTCCGACCGTGCCCTCGATTCCATCAATTCCATCCATTCCTTCCATCCCGACAATGCCCTCCATGCCGGAGTTTGATTTCTCCTTCGGCGACTACGCCAGCGCCTTCGGCGGGCTTATGTATCCGCAGACCGAGACCGAGGAAAAGTCCTCGTGGCTGCTTGGGGAGGTTGAAGTGTGTACAGTCACAGCCGACACCGACATGACCGTCACTCTCTCCATCGACGAGGCTGACCTCGGCCGCATACGGCAGGGAATGGAGGTTCAGGTGGAGCTGGACGCCCTGCCCGACCAGCTGTTCACCGCCGTGGTGACCTCCATCGCCGACGCCAGCCGGACCACCTACGGCTCGGCAAAATATCCCGTGGAGATAACCATTGCCCGCACTGCCGAAATGCGCGCGGGAATGAACGCCGTGGTCACCGTTCCCGTGGAGAGCCGTGAGGTGGAATGCGCCGTGCCTCTGGCAGCGCTGTTTGAGAAGAACGGCCGCACCTTCGTCTATATGTCCTACAACGAGTCCGACGGAGTGTTTGAGGAGGCGGCAGAGGTGATAACCGGCCTTTCCGACGGCTCCATGGCGGAGATCGTTTCCGGTATTCAGCCCGGAGACACCGTTTGGTATGAGTATGTTGAGGTGCAGGAGTATTCCTTCATCTGATAGCTGAATAAAAAACAAGGCTGTTCCGGTTTCGCGCCGGAGCAGCCTTGCTTTTGTCTTTGTGTTTTTATACTGTCATTCTTCCTCGCCCTCATCGGCGTCGGAGGCGGAGACGATGGCGGGAGCCTGCCGTGGAATGCCGTAGGTGTCGGCGTAAAGCTGACCGGCGGAGGGCTCGGCGGCGACAATGGAGAGTTTGCCGCATCCGGCAAAGGCGTCGCGGCGAATGGTTATCACCGTGGCCGGAATATCAACCTGCCCGAGCGATGAACAACCGCTGAAGGCCGATTCACCGATGGTTTCCAGCGAGCCGGGGATCACAAGCTCCTCGAGGGCGGTGCAGCCCTCAAAGGCCTGCTGACCGATGGTGGTGACTCCGTCCATGAGACGGGCGGATTTCATTCCGGTGCAGCCCATGAAAGCGCAGCTGCCGATGGTGACGGCTCTGGTGCTCACCGACTCAAGGGCGGCGCAGTCGCTGAAGGCGTACTGACCGATGGAGCGCACCGAGGAGGCAAGCTCGATCTCGGTCAGGGCGGGACAGCTCTGGAAGGCGCTCTTTCCGATGGAGGTTATTCCCTTGGAAACGACGATCTTCTTGAGGCGGTCGCAGTCCCTGAAGGCGTCCTCGGGAATCGAGTCCATGGTGCCGGGAAGAATAACCTGCTCGAATGTGTCGCAGTTTTCAAAGGCTCCCTTGCCGATAAGCTCCAGCTCCGGGCTCATGCCCGCGCGGCCGAGGAACTGGCATCCGGAAAAGGCCTCCGAGCCGATGACAGTGACATTGTCAAGATTGATCGACCGCAGGGCGCCGCAGTCCTTAAAGGAGCGGTTGCCCACTGCCACGATGCTTTCGGGCAGTATCACAGTGGCAACATAGCGGTTTCCGGCCAGCACATCGTCACCCAGAGCGGAAACTGTGACGCCGTCCATTGCTTCGGGAACCACCAGAAAGGATTCAGCGGTGGAGCAGCCGGTTATGCGGGCGGTACCGTTGCTGAGCTTTTCCCATGTCCATGTGGTTTCCACCGGAACAGCGCCGGCTTCGGTTACCTCTGCGGCGGGGGCGCAGGCACACAGCATAGCCGTGACAGCGGCCAGAAAAAATATCAGGATTTTCGACATGACTCCGGGTCGTGGACTGCGTCCGTGAGGGAGGGTTGACATAGTAAAACCATTCCTTTTGCCGGCCGGGCCGTAGTTTATTTTCGGGTAAGGCTTACCGCCGGACGGTCACATTCTGCGGTAGCGGCGCACGCGCTTGATGCTGCCCACGCTGCGGGAGCGCACCAGCGAGAAGATGAGGTATCCGAAGGCCGCGCCGCACACCAGCACCAGAAGCACGATGAACACCGGGGAGGTAAACACGCTGGAACCGAGATTGAGTATGTAGAGCAGCTCGCTGCGCTCCACCGTTTCGCCGGCCATCAGGGTGATGGTGCCCAGCTTTTCGCCGCCGTATATCAGGTCGGCCGTTCCCAGCGCCTTGCCCTTCTGTATGGGCGCGTCAAGGCTGTCCGGGATGTTTTTCTTTACCATTATGCTGGATGGCTCGACGTTGTTAAGCGTGAGCTTGGTGAAGCTCTCCATCGGGTATAGCTCTATGGTGTCCACGCTCCACGCCATGTTGACGTTTACCGTGGCGACCGGCGTCGTCGCGCTGACCAGCTCCTTCAGCTCAAGGTTGGAGAAGGCCCATTGGTAAAGGGCACGGGCGTCTATCATGCAGTAGTTTTTGTCGGAGTTTTTGGTGGCTCCGTCATCCATCAGTATACATATGTAGCTGTAGCCGTTCTTTGTGGCGTAGGTGGCAAGGGTGTGGCCGGCCGCCTTGATGAAGCCGGTCTTGATGCCCTTAACATACTGGTAGTAATACTCATACGCGGTACTGAGCATCATGTTGGTGTTCTCAAGACGGTATTTGAAATTGGTCTCGGCAAAGTCGTTCTTGTTTGTGGGCGGGCGGTTGTAAACCGGGGTGCTCACGATGTCGCTGAAGCCGGGAACCTTCAGAGCGTGCTCAGCCAGCAGGTACATATCGTGGGCGGTGGTGTAGTGCTTGGAGTGGAAAAGACCGTGAGGATTCATGAACTGGGTGTCGTTGCAGCCGATCTCACGGGCCTTTGCGTTCATGCGGTCGATGAACCACAGCAGAGTGCCGTCGCCCTTCTCGGCGGATACGAAATAGGCAATGGCGAGGGCGGCGTAGTTGTCCGAGGGAAGCATGGCGCAGTAGATCAGAGACTCAAGGTCGATTCGCTCGCCCTCCTTCAAAGCGCCGGTGGACCACACGCCTTCGCTTATCAGCGTTTCGTTGCGCATGACCTCCCGGGAGATGGTGACGTTTTCGCTCCGGGGATCGGAGAAGTATTCAAGGGTGATCATGACAGTGACCAGCTTGGTCATGGACGCTGGAAATTTCTGCTTGTTGGCGTTCTTTTCAAAGACCACGTCGCCGGTGTCAAGGTTGACCATGTACACAGCGTCGCAGGTGACATCGTAGTCCACAACGAACGCGCCCTCGGCAGAGGTCTGGGGGAAGAGCACCAAAAGGCTCGCTGCGGTCAGAACCGCCAGCACCATGGCGCATATTCTTTTGAGATAATTCATACGCGGTTGCCTCCGAATCATTATTTTCCACAATAATTATAACAGCAATTGTTTTATAAATAAAGCATTAAGTTGTAATTTTTATTTGAATGAGTTATAATTACAAAGTATGTATCGTGCGGAGGTGTATTCTCCGGCGGATAAAAGGCGAAAGGAGCGTTCCCGCCGTTCTGACGGGAGCGGAAAACAGACTGACTTATGATCTATGTTACCGGAGATATGCACGGCAATATTTCCCGCTTTGAGGATAAAAAGATCAACCGCCTGAAGAAGGACGATTATCTGATCGTCTGCGGTGATTTCGGCTTTATCTGGGACGGCGGCCGGGTGGAGGAAAAGACCCTTGCCTTCATGGCCCGCCAGCGGTACAGCATTCTGTTTGTGGACGGATGCCACGAGAACTTTGACCGGCTGTACAAATATCCCACCACCGAGTGGAACGGAGGCCGTGCCAGGCTGATAAGACCCAATGTTGTCCACCTTTGCCGCGGTCAGGTCTATGAGATTGAGGGCAACAGGATATTCACCATGGGCGGCGGCTGCAGTGCCGACCTTGATCTTCGCCAGCAGCGCGGAACAAAGTGGTGGCCGGAGGAGACGCCCACCACAGAGGAAATGGCCGAGGGCGTGGACAATCTCTTCCGCTACAACCTCGAGGTGGACTACATAATCACCCACGAATGCCCCACAAAGGTCAAGGATCTCCTTGTGGATCAGATAGACAGCTTCAACGCCCTGACGGCCTTCTTTGACGAGATGAGCCGGCAGGTGACCTACAAGCACTGGTTCTTCGGTTCGGTGCATCAGGACAAGCACCTTTCCTCGGCGCACACCGCCCTCTTCGAGCAGGTGGTTCCTCTTGAGGTGCCCAAGACCGTGTTTGGCGTAATCAAGCCGCAGCAGTAAGGCTGCTTTGGAATAATGAAAGAAAAGGGAAAATCTGAGAAGAGGATTAGGCCATGAAGCATATTAGCGACACGAATATGCCTGATGCGTACAACAGCAGTCCCGGCGGGATCGAAATGTCCCGGGAGGAGCTGGAGATAATATCGGTGCAGAGCGGAAAGAGCATAATCCGCCTTGAGCTTGACACCGGTAAGGCGGTGCGCTTTCTTGCCGACGGAAGCGCATTGCCCATGAAGGGTGAATTTCCTCAGTCGCTCATCGACGAGAGGAAGGTGTGCCCGGAGTCGGCTGACGAAATACTGAATCTCTGTGCGGCCGCCAGAAGGAGAGAGAGGCACGGCCGATGCGGAATGTGGCTCAACGCTCCCGACGGCCGACGCAGATGGTGTGCCGTGGAATATGACCTGCTGCCCGAACCGGACGGCGAGCCTACCCATGCCATCGTTTCCATCCGTGACGAGACTGAGCTGCACGAGCGTGAGCAGGCCTACGACAAATGGCGCGACAGCCTGCTGACCATGTTTGCCGAAAACGCCTCCTACGCCGAGTTCAACCTCACCCGGGGAGTGCTGGAACGGCAGATGGGTACAGCGGAGGGGCCGACTGCCCGTTCCGGCAGCTCCATGCAGGACTTCGTGGACTATGCTTGCGACCATTTCATATTTGAAGAGGATCGTGACGGATACAGAGAGTTCTTTGACCGCCAGCGCCTGCTGGCTCTCTGCGAGCGGGGCGTCACGGAGGACACCATCGAGTACCGCGACTGCCGCGGAGGAGTTCACTGGATGCGAGCCAGCGTTCAGATGACCCGCTATCCCGGTTCGGCCGAGGTGAAGGCCTTTATCGTCTACAACGACATCGACCGCCAGCGAAGTGAGCTGGAGCGCCTTGCACGCCTTGCATCCCGCGATTCCCTTACCAATATCCTCAACCGCAAGGCTCTTGAGGATCGCATAACCGAGCGGTTGGAGAACGCCGAAAGCGGCGAGCTCTCGGCGCTGTACATAGTTGACCTTGACAACTTCAAGCAGATCAACGACCGCTTCGGACATCAGGCCGGCGACGAAACATTGAAAAATGTCGCCTCGGCTCTCAACAGAACCTTCCGCAGCGGAGATATAGTAGGCCGTCTGGGCGGCGACGAATTTATGGCCTTTATCTCCGGCGTGACCGAGCCTAATGCCATTTCCCGAGCCAACCGGCTGCTCAATGAGCTGCAGTTCATGGTGGAAAACACCTCGCTGTCGGCCAGTATAGGTCTGGCCCTGTGCAGAGGCACCGCCAAATTCAGCGAGCTTTACCGCGGTGCCGATATCGCTCTATACAAATCCAAGGAGATGGGAAAGAACCGCTGCACGGTTTACCGCCACAAC
Source organism: Acutalibacteraceae bacterium (assembly GCA_045538015.1). Classification (GTDB taxonomy): domain Bacteria; phylum Bacillota; class Clostridia; order Oscillospirales; family Acutalibacteraceae; genus SIG598. The sequence continues at coordinate 17,326 of JAZSQO010000113.1, forward strand.
GAGCAGCACGCCCAGCAGAGCGAGGAGGAAGTGGGGCAGGTCAAGGAAAGCAGCATGATCCAGCTCCAGACCCTTCTGGAATATATGGACGGCGGCGTCATCATCGTTGAGGTAAGGGATGACGACATCAACGAAGTCTACATCAGCCCCAGCTATTACGCCACCATGCGCCGCCTGCCCGTAGAGCAGGAGGAAAACAAGGCGCTGTTCAACGGCATTGCCGATGAATACAAGTCCGCAGTGCTGGAGACGCTGAACAGAACTACCCAGACGGGACAGCCCGGAGATATAATCTATCAGGTCAAGTCGGCGGGAGACGCGGAATGGCATCATCTGCGTACCGCCCGGCTGCCCGGCAGTGACGGAAGCAAGCGAGTCATCGGCGTGGTGACCGATGTGTCCGAAATGAAGAAGTCCTCCTCAGAGCTGGAGGCGATAGTAAGCTATTCCACTGTCGGCATTGCTATGTTTGAAACCTCGGACAGCGTTACCCGTGCCCGATTTGTCAATCCCAAGCTGCGGGAAATGATCGGCCTTGATATTGACCGAATAAACGCCTCCGCTGAAATTCTGGAAAAGCTTACCGGAGGACATATGCGCCGTTGCGCCGCGGGGCACGACGATGCCGCCGAGGATACATTTGAGTTTGTGTGCTCCGGAGCCGATATCGGCGGAGGAGAAAAACGGCTGTGTATGCAGGCTCGCGGCGTGCATATTTATGACCTTGCCGGCAGCTCGGTGGTGCTCATCATGTACTCCGACATCACCCGGGAACGGGCCATGGAAGAACAGCTGCGCATGGCCGAGGAACGCTACAGAATCGCCGCCGCCCAGACCGGAATGGTCATCTGGGAGGTGGATATCGCCAACCGTACCATGCGCTTCATAAGCGCCCACACAGACGGCACCGTGTCCGACGGAGAAATATACGCCGACGCTCCGGAGAGCAATCTGCAGCGCGGCCTTATCCATCCGGATTCTGAGCAGGTGCTCCGAACCATGTATGACGACATCTATTCCGGCCGGGAAAGCGACGAGTATTTCCTGCGCCGACGGGATACCGACGGAGCCTACGCGTGGGCAAGAGCGAGATATACCCTTGTGCGTGATGCCGACGGCTCCATCCGCCACGCGGTGGGCGTTTCGGAGCTTATTCCCAACATTGACGCCGAGCTCAGGGAGCTCAACTGGACATACCAGTTCTCAGGCCTTATCGAGGATCTTCTGCTCTGCACCGTTCACGCCAACCTCACCCGCGACAGGATCGACTATATCCACATATCCGGCGCGGAGAAAAGCGATGTTTCCGTGTCCTCTCTGGCAGACTGCCGGGAGCTGCTGCGCGGCTTCATGGAGAATAATGAGGAGAACGCCAGACGGATGGATGAGCTCACTCCCGAATGGCTCATCGGCCTCTACAGAGAGGGCCACATAAACCATATGTTCGAGTTCAGAACCTCGAAGGGCGGCTGGAACAACCTTTTCTTCGACCTGATGAGAGATCCTCTCAGCGGCGACATTCTTTCTTTTATCTACCTGCGTGACGTGAGCAACAAGCGAGTCACTGAATCGCTGCTACCTCAGGCTGTGAACTACGACACCGTGACCCGTCTTTACAGCTACGCCACCGTGCGCGCGGCGATGGAGGCGGTGATTGGCCGCCTTGAGCCGTCCTGCAGCGTCATCATCAGCGTTATCGACCTTGTGGGACTTGACCAGCTCAAGAGCAAGCGTGGAATGGCGGAGGCCAACCGCGTGCTCAATATCGTTGGCCGTCTTTTCCGGCTGCTTGTGGGTGACAACGCCATTTTCGGCCACCTGACGCAGAACCGGTTTATCGTCATGCACACCGACACCGATGGGAAGAAGAAATGGCGCGACGCCATGCTCAGAATTGTTGAGCAGGCCAACGACCTGCTGCACAAGAGCGATGTCAGCCAGACCGTCGGCTTTGTGTGCGGATATGTCTGCTCGCAGGCCGGTGACGCCGACTGCGGCACCCTTATCAGACAAGCCTCGGTCGCCTGCCGTGCGGCGGTAGCCTCCGGCCTGAGTATGGCAGAGTACAACGCCGTCGAGGCGGATTGCCTCGCGGAGGACGCGGACACCATTGAGGTGGACAGCAGCGACTCGCCGGAAATGGCCGAGCTGAAAAAGAAATATCAGCTCCTGGAGCTGAGCTATCAGCAGCTGACCAACCGCCAGCAGTCCTCCGATTACGACAATGCCACCGGTCTGTACAGCCTGTCGGCATTTACGCGGGCCGCTCAGGAGCGGCTCAAGGACGCTCCCGGCGGATACTGCGCCGTTTCCTGCCTGATTGAAGGATATAATGTGTACTGCCGCGTAAACGGCTCTCAGGCCGGAGACCGGCTCATCAGCACACTGGCGGAAACGATAAAAAACGAGGACGCTCTGGTTGCCCGCAGTGATCCGGATCGCCTGACGGCATTTATCCGGCAGGAGGGCTTTGACGCCGGACAGCTGTACGGTCTGCTGGAACACCGGCTCGCTGAGCTGACGGCGGCCTTTGAGATGAATATAAAGATGGGCTGCTGTATGCCTGATGATAACGAGGAAAGTGCGGCGCTGATGTGTCAGCGTGCGGCTAATGCCATGGCCGCGGTGCTTAATTGCGGCTGCGTTATCTATGACCCGGCTGTCCATGGCGATTCGCCCGATCTTCAGCAGGAATCCTCCGAGCTGATGGGGGCCCTTGCCAGAGAACAGCTTGTGATAATGCTGCGGCCGCTGAAGGACAGCGGCTCGGGCAGGATAGTCGGAGCTGACGCGGTGCTGTGCTGGGATCATCCCTCCCGTGGAAGACTGTATCCGGACAGCTTCATCCCGCTCTTTGAGCGCTGCGGCATGACCGGTCAGCTGGCCGAGTATGTAACAGACAGATGCTGCGTGTTCATTCGCCGCTGGCAGAAGAAGCACGGCTATTCCATCCCGCTGTACATTTCCAGCGGGAACACCGGCGTGGATATGTATACGCCCGGTCTTGTCCGTATATTTGAAAGACACCTGAACCATCACGGCGCGGACAGAAACGCGCTGATTCCCGAGGTGCGGGAAAACGCCTATCTGGAGGATTCCGGCAGACTTTCCGGCCTCATTGAGAAGCTGCACGAAAGCGGATTCAAGGTAGGCGTCGAGGGCTTTGGCGGCGGATGTTCCCCGGTCAATATGCTGGTGGATATGCCCTTTGACAGCATTCGGCTCGACTCCGGCTTTGTTGGCCGGGACATGGAAAGCAGACGGGGCAAGTGTGTCCTTGCCGCACTTCTCAACGCCGCGCGCCAGATGGGCGTCACAGCTATCGTAACCGGCTCTAATGCCATGGAAAACGGCAGAGAGCTTGCCCGGTTGGGCTGTGTGGTTTCGGGGGAGGGTGCTCCGGAGCGCCTGCTCACCGCGGAGCAGATGCTGTGCTGCGACGAAAGCACCGCCGCCTCCCGCGGAGGAATGGATACATACTGGAAGGACGCGGTCAGTCTGGCCATCGAAATGGGCGACTCCGAGATGGTGTCGGCCATGATCGAGGCAGTGTGCGACAGCAGTCTGTGCGGAGTCATTGTCGCCTCCTCTGATGGTGAGCACAATATTCAATACGCCAACAAAGAGGCCTGCAGAGTTCTTGCCCGCCATAATTCCCGCGAATTCCGCCTGAGCGGCCTTGTCAATTATATTATGCCGGAGGATCGGGATTATTTCGCGCGCTGCCTTGAGCAGCTGCGTTCCGAGAGAGCTCCGGTGGAGTTTGAGTGCCGCGCGCTGAATAGAAACGAAGAGCTGGTCTGGATAAAAGGCGTGCTCAAGAATGTAACGGTAGACGCCGGACAGAACATGGTTGTGTGCGAGTTTGCCGACACCACGGACGGACACGGAGAAGAACAGGAGCAGCTTCTCAGCAGCTACAGCGGCGCCATGATGGCCTGCTTTAACGAGATATGCGAGGCCAATTTTGATACCCAGACCCTGACGGTGCGCCACTCCGGCCACGGAAACCGCCTGCTTGGAGTGATCCGTCCGTTATGGGAGTCGGTTGAAAAGCTATGTGCCAATTATGTTGTGCCCGAGCATGGGGAAAAGCTGCGCGATTACATCAGGAGAGCCGGCGGAATGAGCGCCGGAGAGTATGTATCTGTTGAGTATGATCTGGTCGGCAGAGACGGGAAAATCCACACGATTTTCTCCCGTGCCGTTCCCATTGACAGTACCCGCTGTCTGATATGCAACACGGATATCACCATTCACAGACAGAAAGCCGAGGAGCTGGCTCACGAGGCTCTGCTCGTCGGAATGCGCCGGGAGCGTGAGAAGTACTATTCCATGGTGGAGCGGCTCGGTTCGACAATCGTGGAGTGGGATCTGACCGACGGCACCTGCTGGAGCTCCGATTCCTGCGCAAGGTACGCCATCAGCAGCAAGGCCAGCGTGTCCTCGGGCGGCATGGTCAGCAGCGGAGTTCACAGCGACGACATGATCCACTTTGCCATGTTCATGTCCCGTCTTGAGAGTGGCGCTGATTACGCCGAAGCAATTGTCAGGATGCGTATGTCCGACGGCGAGCACCGCTGGACCAAGCTGAACGGCGAGGCTGTTCGTGACGACAGCGGAATACCTATCCGTATGCTGGTGTCCCTGACCGATGTTGACGACGAGGTGCGCAGCCGCAGACAGCTCGACAGCTACAACGCCCGAAGCATGGCTTTCATCGAAAACCTGCCCAGCGGTGTGCTCATTGCAAACATCAGCAGTGACTACAGAGTCAACGGCTCGGCCAACGAGCGCTTCTGCTCCTTCATGGGTTACACCGTGGAGCGGCTGGAAAAGACGATGCAGGAGCAGTGGATGAACATTGTTTCGCCCGGCGACAGAAGATGGATAACCTCGGAAATACGTCAGCTGGTTACCGGCCGCCAGAAGCAGATAGATGTCATCTGCTCCCTGCGCCACCGAGAGGGCTACGATGTGCCCATAAGAGTGCTCGCCGCGCTTATCGGGCGTGACGAGTCGTCCACATCAATAGCCTTTATCTGCGTGGACGAACAAATTGAATCGGTATAAAAATAACCACGGCAGCGGCTGAGGAAACTCCTCGGCTGCTGCCGTGGCGCCTTTTTTCGCAAGCGGCGAACACCGACAAGCGGCGAACACCGACAAGCGGTGGGCATATTTCCGGGCCCGTATCCTCTGGTCGGTGTTCGCGGCAAAGGGGAAGAAAGAAAAATATAGAGAAAAGATGTCGGCAAAAAATCAGGCAGCTTCGCCCACCGTCTCGGTGAAGGCGGCAAAGCAGGAGAGAGGCTTGCGCTCGTGCAGCTGGATGATCTCAGCCTTGCGCACGGCGCGCTTTGCGGCGAGCTTCTGGGTGCGCTCGGCAGCCTGACGGCGAGCCTCGTAGCGGTAGCCCAGAACCAGCAGAGAGCAGACAGCGGCCTCGGCCAGATAGAACAGCCAGGAGGAAAGTCCTCCAACAGCGAGGGACATGACGACGCCGGCAAAGATGCAGACACCGAACATGATCATGGCGTTTGCTCCCTGAGGACGATACCTCAGCGTGAAGAATACGGCGGCGATAATAACCGCGACAGCGATAATGATACCCATAATATTTACCCGGTCGTTCCGAACCTGCCGGAAACGAGCCTTCTCCTTTCCATAAGCTTATTTATTATCAAATAGTCGTCAAGGCGATGTGTAACGGTGTGTTCGGCCGAAACGCTCGTTTGTTCGCCTTGCAATGATATTATATCGCAAAATTTCAAAAAATCAACCCCTATATATAGTGGGTGGCACATTAATGGGACTTAAAAACGACAAAAAACGACCGCTTTCAGTCCCATTCACGGGACATCGACAAACGCGCGTTCAGAACCTCTGGGTGGAGTGTCGCCCGGTTCTTTCGATTCTGTCGTGATTTCAGCCGATCACAACGCCGCAAACAGGCAGGAGAATGGGGAAGAAGAAGGAGAACAAGCGTTCCGATATGCAAAAGCACCCTCCTCCGAGACAAGTCCGGGGGAGGGTGCTGATTTGCTTGTTATCATGCAGCATTGCTGTTATTTTTAGCCAAAGAAACAAGTGAGCTTATAGTTGTCGCCATCTCTTTCCGTCACATAAATATTAACATAGCCATAGTCGGAAACAGAATTTTTATAGTAGCTCAGTTTTTGCTGCATTCGAGTTACATATTCACTTTTAGATTCGTAGGCTGATGTCCAAAGGCCGGTATCGGATGCCCACGAAGAATTGCCTGCGTTAAGCGAGGTCTCCCAATTAAGCCCAATTGATGCCGCATACGCCCTCAGCTCAGCAATAACCTCCCCGGAAGTCCCGGCTGCCCAATTTTCCGGCGGCTGGCTTTCGGTGGGCTGAGTTGCCTCGGTTGTGGCGCCGGTCGGCTTCTGCGTTTCGGTGGTCGTGGAAGTCTGGGTGGAGGCAGTCGTCGCGGAAGTAGGCTGTGTCGCCGGAGCCTGAGTAGCTGTGGTCGGCTTCTGGGTGGCTGCGGTGGTAGAGTTCTGCGCGGAGGCGGTGGTGGAAGTCTTGGTGGCCGCGGTGGTTTCCTCCAGCTCATCATCGTTGGGAACCGAGCGCAGGTCTCCGGTGGTATCCACAAAGGAGGCACAGATGTAACCATGAATGCCGTGGGCGTTTATCCTGTACCACACCACGCCCCTCTCCGAAAGCGCCTTGCTTTCGATGAGGAAGGACTCGTTCCGGAAAACACAGCCCTTTACGTCATAATTCGTGCCGGGGCCGCTGCGGAGATTGACTGAGTCCCCGATAATAATGGCCGTTGCCAGTCTGCTTGTGTAGGTGGTGGCAGTAGTCACGGGCACGGCGGTGGTGGTCTGGGCGGTTGTAGTGGGAGCTTCGGTGGTAGTGGTCGTTGTGACAGCGGAAGTCTCTGTCACCTCCGGTACAGCGGTGGCAGCGGTTTCATGCTCGAAAGGCTCCGGCACGGGTGAGAAATCAAAGCATCCTGCAAGAACCATAATACTCAGAGCAGCCAGAACAGCCGCGATTGAAGTCATGACGGTTTTATTCATTTTGTATCCCTCCGTTTTGTTTGTGACTACAGTGTACACCCATCTGCCGTGCCCTTCGATTTCCGTCTACCGGCTTTTGAAGTTGAAAAAGAAAGCGAGGCTGACAGAACGACTGTTCCGTGAGCCTCGCTTTCTTTCTGTATCCAGCTTTTTGAAAGGTAATATTGGGGTGAGATCAGGAATTTCCTGCCGTTACGACGCGTTGCGCATACCCAGCCGCAGCTTATCTGATATCATAGCAATGAACTCCGAATTGGTGGGCTTTCCACGGGAATTGTGGATGGTGTAACCAAAGTAGGAATTGAGCACGTCCACGTCGCCCCGATCCCATGCCACCTCAATGGCGTGGCGGATGGCGCGCTCCACACGGGAGGAGGTGGTGTCAAACTGCTTGGCCACGCAGGGATAGAGCTGTTTTGTGACGGCGTTGATGATGTCGGGATTTTCCACCGCGGTCATAATGGCGAAGCGCAGATAATGATAGCCCTTGATATGTGCCGGCACACCTATCTGATGGATAATATCGGTGACGGTGACCTCAAGGCCGCTGTCCGCAAGTCTTCTTGAGGATATCCTTGTGGTGGAGGGACGGTTCTGAACCCGGGCAAGCTCGTGGATCTTAAGAGCCAGCTTGCCGTAATCGAAGGGCTTGACCACGTAGAGATCGGCGCCGGCGTCGAGCACGTCGTTTTCCAGCTTGGGACTCTGGAAGGCCGACATGACGATCACTCCGGGGCGATCCTCCATGGAAAGTCGGTCGAGGGCGTTGAGCACGCCGATTCCGTCAAGGCCGGGCATGAACACATCCATCATTACGATTTCCGGGCGGAGTGATGCTATTTCCTCAAGAAGTCTCAGGCCATCCCGGGGACAGGGGACAAGCTCAACGCCGTATCCGCTCAGCGCCCGGGAGCATTCGCCAAAGACTTCGTTGGATTCGTCAGAGATCAGTGCTTTGATAATTCGTTCCATTTGAGTAATTCCCCCAATTTGTTTTTGGTGAAGTAATTTTACCACGAAGAAATGGATTATGCAAGAGGTAAAGTGAAATTAATCCACAATATATTGTTGGGAAATGTGTCGAATTACGATATATATTGTTGTTATGCGGCGCTGCTGGCCGAATCCTGCTCTTTGCTGACGAATTGGAGCATATTTTCTGCGAAAATGCCGTACCCCATAGTCGGGTCGTTGACGAACACATGGGTCAGAGCCGCCACAAAGGCCCCGTCCTGAATAAGAGGGCTGCCGCTCATGCCCTGAACAATGCCGCCGGTGCGCTCAATGACCCGGGGATCGGTCACTCGGACAATGAGATTGCGGGTGGGAGCGTCGGTGTCGTAGTTGATCTCCTCCACCACCACATCGTAGAGCCGGGCGCTGTCCTCGCCGGGAAGAGTGGTGAGCATCTGGGCGGGGCCTTCTCTCAGCTCCTGCTTCATGGCCACCCGGGCAACGGTCATGCCCATGGTGTCCGCCATATATTGTCCGTAGACGCCTGATTCGCAGTTGATGGAAACCGCACCCAGCTTTCGCTTGCCAAGAGCGCCTACCAGCTCGCCGGGAATGCCCTTGGAGCCGGGAACAACTCCGGTAAGCTCGGCGGTCATCAGGTCGCCGCCGTATATCTGCACCTGAGCGCCGGTGTCCGCGTCGCATATGGCGTGTCCAAGCCCGCCGAAGGCCGAGGAATCAATTGTAACAAAGGTCAGCATCCCAAGGCCGGAGGAGGATTCCTTTATCCAGATCCCGGCTCGCCACGTGTTTTCCGCGTCGGAGAATACCGGGCTGAGCTCAACAGTCTCCGAGGTTCCGTCCGCGTGCTGAATATCAAGCGCCATCACGCGCCCCTCCGAACGCTCAATGGCGCTCAGCATATCCTCGGCGCTGATGGGTGCCCGGCCGTCGATCCTTCTGATTATATCTCCCGGACAAAGTCCGCACCGGTCGCCGGGACTTATATATCCGTTTTTCGTGTCCACCGAAGTCAGGCCGGCCACAACCAGCCCGTCCGAATAGAGCATAATGCCCACCGGCTGTCCGCTCAGCTCGACATATTCCGGGCTCACCCTCGTCACCTCGATCGTTTTGATGGGCATCACGCCCCACAGCATAGCGGTCACGGAATAGCTGCTGTCCACCGTCACCGCGGCGTCGGCTGCCTCGTCCCCGGGACACACAAGGTCGATATATGGCTTTGAGGCGATGGACACCTCCTGAGTGCCCGCCACAAATATGCTGTCGGGCAGGGAAGCCGCCTCACAGCCCACCGCCGCCGCGCCCGAGGCCAGCGCGGCAACGGCGCAGGAGAATAAAATAATTTTGATATTTTTAATGCTTGCTCACATCCTTTCTGCCGCAATAATAATTTTGCTCACATCGGGCCATGATATAATGACAAAATCGCTTTGCTCAGCGAAATAATGGAACGCGAAATATGAGTTAAGCCGTGTTTACCCTTTTAATTTACTTATTGTTACAGCAGTGCTAATAATATTAATCGGAAGCGGCCGATTTATCTGTCGAAGAAAGCAAAATGAGCAAAACAAAAAGCGCGGCCCCGGGGATTGTCCGGTGGCCGCGCCTTATACATAATCAATTATTCTTTTTCGGGATCATAGAAGCCGTCGAGGCTGATGCTGTCATCGTAGTCGGAGTCAAAGTCGGAGTATTCGCCGGTCAGAAACTCCTCGGTGGTGACCGACTGAGCGTCCTCGTCCTCCGGAAGCTCCGGCAGACGGGCGCACACCTCCATGACCATGCCGCTCATCCACAGCTGAGGATGAATACGCACGGTATAGCCGCAGCCGGGCTCGCAGGGCCAGTCCACCGGCTCGGCCTTGGGCAGTCCGTAACGGGAGAGCAGGGTGGAGATGACGCCGCCGTGGGTCATTATCACGCACTCGGTGGTTCCGGTTTTCATAAGTCCGCCCACGATCTGCTCGAAGGTGGAGCATACGCGGTTGGCGAAATGCTCGCCCGATTCGCCGTCGGGAGGGGAGACCGACGCGCCGCCGGATATCCATTCGGAAAAGCTGGGGGATTTTTCCAGCTCCTTGGCGGTCATGCCCTCGAAGAGGCCGAAGTCGCATTCCCGCAGTCCCTCAATGGGTATCTGATTGGCCTTGGGGTAAAGAATGGACAGTGTTTCGGTGCAGCGCTTCATGGGGCTGGTGATAAAAGCTCCCGCTCCGGGGTAGGAATAAGCCTTTTTCAGCGCCCTGATGGCCTCGGCGCCGTCCCTTGAAAGGGGAAGGTCGGTGCTTCCTATGTATTTGCCCTTGACATTACCGTCAGTTAAACCATGGCGCAGCAGGTGAATTTGGTAAGATTTCATAAATATCCTCTCAATCGACAATTTGTAGCATAATTTCTTGAAATAACATCCTGTTTATGCTATAATTACTTGCGTTCGCGGTCTGACGGCCGCGGGTTTGTTTTCTATAAGAAATATGATAGAAGGAGGGTACAGCTCGTGCATGACAGCTTTCCGCGAATTATAACACTTTTGCGCACCGAGCGCAAGCTTACGCAGAAAGAAGCTGCAAAAGAATTAGGAATCTCCCAGGCACTGCTGTCCCATTATGAACGGGGAATAAGAGAGTGCGGCCTCGATTTTCTTTGCCGCACCGCGGATTTTTACGGCGTATCCTGCGATTATCTTCTCGGTCGCTCGGCTGACCGCAACGGCGCCCAGCTCACCGTGGAGGATATTCCCGATCCCGACAGCAACAGCGTCGACAAGCGCTCCAGAGGCTCGGCTGTTCCCATCCTCAACAAGAAGCTGATCGCCAATTCCCTGAATATTCTCTTCGACCTTCTCCAGAGGGCCGACTGCAAGGCTCTGACCAACGAAGCCTCGGCCTATCTTATGATAGCTGTGTACAAGGTCTTCCGCCTGATCTATCTGGGCAATCCCAAGAATCCCCGCAGCTTCTTCGCTGTGCAGGACTTCATGGCTCGCGGTGTTTCCACCTCGGCTCTTGAGATCACCGAGTCCCGCCTTGAGTGCGTGGCCGCCGGCCGCAGCGTGGACGGGCAGAAGGGTCTGGAGGATGTGGAAGCCCTTGAGCTTAACGACGAGCTGCTCACCAGCCGTTATCCCATGTATTCCGTGTCTCTGCTCAACCTTATGCGCACGGCAGAGGGCAGAATGGGCTGCTCCAAGAACAACCAGCCTAAAAACTGAACTATTGATCTTTGCAAGCGGTTTTCTCCGCGGGAGTGATTTGCTCCCGTTGAGAAAGCCGCTTTTGGCATATAACCACCCGGAGGCGGCATATTAATTGGCCGAAAGTAAATGGGGGTGCGAAATATGCTTTCGGTGCTTGATGTAAGAGCGGAGGAAAAGGCAAAAACGCTCAGAGGAGCATGGAAAAAACTGACCCGCCCGTCGGTAGAGGCGTATATTCAGTCGGCGGGAGGAATCAACTATCTCAGGATATACTGCCGGGAGAAAAAGAGCGGCATCGACTGGCGTATGGTGGGAGCCTACGCCCTTGACCGGTCGGAGCGGCTGCTTATGCCTCTCGGCCTTGAGCCGCCGGGAAGCTCCGGGCTGCGAAGATATATTCCCTATGAATTCGGGCGGCGGCTGCTGGAAAATCTGGCGCTGGATATCCTTGTGAGCTGCCCCAAGCGGCCCGAGCTGCGCCGGGTGGCTGTATACGGTCAGGAGAGCGAGGTGTGCGCCCTGCTGCCACGGCTGACAAGTCTGGCGGGAGAGGTGAGGGTCATTACCCGCCGGCCGTACGCGGTGGCCGACACGGTGGAGGAGCTGAGGAGCAAAACCGGCGCGGCCATAACGGTGGAGAGAGATTTCAGCGCGGAAGGCTTTGATATGCTGCTGGCGCCCTCGGGCGGTGCGAAGGTATTTGAGCTGACGGAGAATACCGTTGTGCTGGCGCCGGATCGTCCCATGGCCGCGGCGGCTCTGTGGATAAAATCAGCGCGCCCGCCGATGCCTCCGGAGCTGGAAAGCGAATACGACGGGCGTTATGATGTGTGTGAATTTGTGGGAGCGTTTTATGAATGCGGCGGCATTCGCCGGCTTGGCCGCCTTTCTCCCCGCGCGGGAATTACCGAGAGCGGAGAGGTCACCGCTGAGGACGCGGCGGAGCTTATAAGATAATCTCAGTCATTGAGCTGCTTGTTGAGGGCGCGGAGCTCCTCGGCAGGCAGCTTTTCCACCTTGCGGTCGTAGGTAAGCAGTCCGTTGACCTCGTCCTCCACATCGGTGACCTGAGTGTAAACCGTGGCGCACAGTCCCTTGGCCTTCGCCGGGATGATCTGCCGCTCATAAAGCTCCTTGTACAGCTTGAGCAGCTCGGCGGTGTCGGAGGTTTTCTTGTAGCCAAACTCGGCCTTGGAGATATAGGAGTGACCCTCTATGCAGCAGTTGTAGCCGCCGAATTCGGTCAGCATGACCGCCCGCCCCAGCTTATCCTTCCTGAATTTGTAGGGGCGGAAATAGACATGGAGGCTCTTGGTCTGGCCGATATACTGGTCGTGCCAGCCGCTGGCGTGGTCGATGGTTCGGGTGGTGTCCTTTGCCAGAATGCGCTCAACGGCCTTGGCCGCGTCAAACTGGCCCCAGCCCTCGTTGAAGGGCACCCACATGGCAACGGAAACGGTGTTGTAGAGCGTGTCCAGCATCTCGTCCAGCTCGGCGTAATACTGGGCGCGCCCCTCGGCGTTTTTGCGGCCGAATCTGCCGTAGCGGCTGTCCTTGATATACTTGCCGGTGACCAGCGGCACGGAGATGGTGGTGAATTTATACTTCTCGCCGCCGTTTATCATGTCCTGCCATACCAGCATTCCCAGCCGGTCGCAGTGGTAATACCAGCGCAGAGGCTCGACCTTGATGTGCTTGCGCAGCATATTGAAGCCGCAGTTCTTCATGGTCTGAATGTCATAGATCATGGCCTCGTCGCTGGGCGGAGTGAGCAGTCCGTCGGGATAATAGCCCTGATCCAGCAGGCCGTTGTGGAAATAGGGTTTTCCGTTGAGGAAAAGCCGCTGCACGCCCTTTTCGTCAGCCTCAACGGAGAATTTGCGCATTCCGAAGTAGCTGGATACATTATCCTCTCCAAGAGTGACCTCGAAATTGTAGAGCCGGGGATTTTCCGGCGACCACGCCTCGAAGCCTGGCATCTGTACGGTCAGGGGAGTGTTGGCTTTTACCATGAACCTGCGGCCGTCCTCCATGCTGACAAAGCAGCTGCTGTCCGAGGCCGACTGCACTATGATCTCCACGGCGGATTCATCATATTTCGGGGTGACGCGCAGGCCGCTGATATATTGCTCGGGCACGCTCTCCAGCCATACGGTCTGCCAGATGCCGCTCTGGGCGGTATACCAGATGCCGCCTCGTCTGGATTTCTGCTTTCCCCGGGAGTGCCACGAGGTGTCGGAGAGATCCTGCACCTTCACGGTGAGAATATTGCTGTCGGCCAGCTGATCGGTGATGTCCACACTGAAGGGCATGAAGCCGCCGATGTGCCGGCATACTTTGATACCGTTCACATATACCCAGGCCGTCTGGTCAACGGCACCGAAGTGCAGAATGACCCGGCCCTTGTTGAAGCCCTCGGGCAGCACAAGCTCACGCCGATACCACAGCCACTCCTTGGGCTTCAGAGAACGGCTGACACCGCTCAGCTCGCTTTCGGGAGAAAAGGGTACAATGATCTGTCCGTCAAAGGCTTCGGGCTGGCTTTCTCTCCGGGTGATGGCGTAGTCCCACGGGCCGTTGAGGTTGAGGTAGCTGTCCCGCACCATCTGGGGACGGGGATACTCGGTAAGAACATTGCGGGGATCAAGCTGTTCGCCCCAAATTGTCTTCATAGGATAATCCTCCAGTATATGGTTTTATTGTCTGCGCATCTTTTCTTTTATATACTCCACGCCCAGATCCTTGATGAGCGGTATTATTCTGCGGCGCTTTTCCGGATCCATGTCCTTTATAAGCTTCAGCGCGCTGATGTCGCCGTCCTGAATCATCTTCAGTGCTCCGCGGAAGGTGTCGGCGCCGGAATCGTTGATTATCTTGAACATGGTGTCCACGATCAGGGCGCGCTGGGTGTTGTCCACGCCCTCCAGCCATTTGTCGAGCACACGATCAAAGACAATGGCGTCCCGGGAGAGGGAGTCGAGAACCTTGAAATGATCGCCCTCGAAGATCCAGTTGAAGGGATCGTGCTGTTCAAAGCCCTTTCCCCGGCTGGCGACGACCATCTGCCAGCCCACCGACTTGAGCAGTGTTCCGATCATGGAGGATTCGGGCAGAATGGTGTAGAGGCGGTCTTTTATGTGCTGCATTTCCCGGCTGCTGACGATGTCGTCCTTGAAGCCTGGGCCGTCCAGATTGTAAACGCCGAGAATGCGTCGCTGCTCCTTTGTTCCGCAGTGCATGGCGGCGTAAACGGCCAGATTGCCGCCCTTGGAGTGGCCGCCTACATAAACGGAGCGGGTGCGCAGCCGGTTGATGACCGTGCGCAGATATTCGGCGCTCTGAGCCTGAGAGGGGATAGGGGTCATATAGGCCATGTTGAAGTTTTCCCGCCAGCCCACAATGGTGTTGTCCGTGCCGCGGAAGGCGACGAAGGCGGTGTGGTTATCAAGCAGAAAGGTCATGGCGGCAAACTGCTTTTCTTCCTTCAGGTCGGTGTGCTCCTCGAAGTATTTTATCCGTGTGCCGCTGAAGCGCGGGCTCTCGGCGGCCATGGCGATGAGACGGCACAGCTTCTCCGGCTCAACCAGAGTTTTTGTTATCTCGCCCAGAGTGGCCTCGTTGTTCAGGTCCTTTATGCTGGTGGAAAAGGAGGGATAGGGCTTGATGGCCTTGACATATCCGGCCATGCGCAAGTAGGCCAGCTGAGTGAAAACGACGCTGTCCTCCATGCAGAGGGGCTTCTGGGAAAAGGTTTCCTTTTCCTCGGCGATATAGTCGAATATATTTCGGGTGCTGTCACCGGTCTTGCCGGTGTCGGGAGTCAGTACAGTGCTGGTGTTTTCCAAATTTCGGTTCTCCTTTTGCTCATAATATGACAGAATCAGCCGGTATGAAAAGACCGCCGCAGTCTCTGCCGCGGCGGTCTGATACTTTATTCAACAGTGAAGCCGTCGTTGAGCATTTTAATCATAATGCGGGCAACATTGGGATCAAACTGGCTGCCGGCGCAGCGGTTGAGCTCGTTGATGGCCTCAGCCTTGCTCAGGCCTCTGCGATAGGAGCGAGGGCTGGTCATGGCGTCGTAAGCGTCGGCAACGCCGATGATGCGGCCGATAAGGGGAATGCTCTCGCCGCGCAGACCCTCGTTGTAGCCGGAGCCGTCGTAATGCTCGTGGTGATACTTGGCACCCTCGGTGATGCCGGGAAGAGAGCTGACCTCGGTGAGGATCATGCGGCCGAA
Organism: Acutalibacteraceae bacterium; assembly: GCA_045538015.1. Taxonomy (GTDB): domain Bacteria; phylum Bacillota; class Clostridia; order Oscillospirales; family Acutalibacteraceae; genus SIG598. Next base: position 32,798 of record JAZSQO010000113.1, read on the forward strand.
CTCGGTGTGCTGCTTCATGAGCGCGTACTCGTCCGGCATGAGACGGCCGACTCTCTTGAGTATGTCATCGGGAATACCGATCTTGCCGATGTCGTGCAGAAGGGCAATGTAATAGATGTTGTCAAGGTTGTCAAGACCCATGCGGCGGGCGATCTCCACGGTGTAAGCCGCCACTCGGAAGGAATGTCCTTTGCTGAAGGGATCCTTGGCGTCGATGGTGTTCACCACCGCGCCCAGACACTCAAGGGCGATCTCCTGAGTTTTCTTGGCCTTCCTTTTTGCCTTTGAGGAACTGACGGAAAAGGTGATGATAAGAATCAGAGCCAGCAGCGCAAGGGCCGCGGCAGCCGCGCAGACGACAAGAGTGGTGTCGTATCCGAATAATTGAGCCGGCATAATAACTATCCTCCATATATACGCCGCGAACCGCGGCTTTTTGTGTAAGCGCTTCACTTCCGCGCTATCGGAAAATATTATATCATATATCGTGAAAAAATCAATTGTTTAAAAGAAATAATTATAGAAAAATAACAAACACTCCCGGGAGAATATCCCGGGAGTGAAAATGTGTAAAACTGTCTTATCAGCAAATACCCTGAGCCAGCATGGCGTCGGCAACCTTCTTGAAGCCGGCGATGTTGGCACCGGCGGTGAGGTCATCGCCGAGACCGTACTGCTTGGCAGCGTCAACGGAATTCTTGAAGATGTTCTTCATGATCATCTGCAGCTTGGCGTCGACTTCTTCAGCAGTCCAGCTGTAGCGCATGGAGTTCGGGGACACCACGAGACGGGAAACGGCAACCCCGCCGGCGTTGACAGCCTTGGAAGGAGCGACGATGACGCCGTTCTTCTTCAGGTAAGCCATGGCCTCGTTGGTGGTGGGCATGTTGGAAACCTCAACATAGTACTTGATGCCGTTGGCAACGATCTGCTCGGCTTCGGCCATGCCGACCTCGTTCTGGGTAGCGCAGGGCATGATGATGTCGACCTTCTCGCCCCAGGGCTTCTTGCCGGCGAAGAAGGGAACGCCGAACTTGTCAGCGTAGTCCTGAACGCGGTTGCGGCAGGAATCACGCATCTCGAGCATATAGTCGATCTTCTCCTGAGTGGAGATGCCGTCCTTGTCGTAGATGTAGCCGTCGGGACCGGAAATGGTAACGACCTTGCCGCCCAGCTGGTTGATCTTGGTGACAGCGCCCCATGCCACGTTGCCGAAACCGGAGATGGCAAAGGTCTTGCCCTTGATGGAATCGCCGAAGTGCTCGAGCATCTCAACGGTGTAGTAGGTTGCGCCGAAACCGGTGGCCTCGGGACGGATCAGGGAGCCGCCGTAGGGCAGACCCTTGCCGGTGAGAACGCCGGTGAACTCGTTTCTGAGTCTCTTGTACTGGCCGAAGAGATAGCCGATCTCGCGGGCACCTACGCCGATATCACCGGCGGGAACGTCGGTATCGGGGCCGATGTGCTTGGAAAGCTCGGTCATGAAGCTCTGGCAGAAGGCCATGACTTCGCGGTCAGACTTGCCCTTGGGGTCAAAGTCGGAGCCGCCCTTACCGCCGCCCATGGGGAGGGTGGTGAGGGAGTTCTTGAAGGTCTGCTCAAAACCGAGGAACTTGATGATGCTGAGGTTTACGGACGGATGGAAACGCAGACCGCCCTTGTAAGGACCGATAGCGCTGTTGAACTGAACTCTGTAGCCTCTGTTCACCTGAACATTGCCGTTGTCATCGACCCAGGGAACACGGAACATGATCTGTCTTTCGGGCTCAACGATTCTCTCGAGAAGGCCGGCCTTCTCATACTTGTCGTCAGCCTCGAAAATGGGTCTGAGGGAATCGAGAACTTCCTCTGCGGCCTGAATGAACTCAGGCTCATGGGCGTTTTTGGCTTTGAGCTCTTCAAGAACTCGATCAACATACTTGGACATAGTGTTTCCTCCTATAATAGAAAGTGGACTGAATAATACTCTGATTATGCAGTTCAATGTAATAATAATACAACCGGGATATCAACATTTCAAGAAAAAAATAGGCGATTTGAAATTATGTGATAAATTCCACAAAAATACCTGACAAGAAAGCCTGACTATGCAATTGTACGAAAGCATTTTTGCAAAACGGGAGCAAATGGTAAAATGTATTTGTTCATATCGTCGATTGTGGGGTGCCGGCGGCGGTTTTTGTTGACTTTTAACGGTGCATGAAATAGAATAAATAAAAGTTAAAAGCCGATTTATATGCACACGGAGGATAGTATGTCCAAGTACACAAAAGAAGACATTTTCAAGGCGGTAAAAGAGCATAATGTGCGTTTTATCCGCCTGCAGTTTACCGACATTTTCGGCGCGCTGAAGAACGTGACCATCACCACAAGTCAGCTGGAGCGTGCCCTTGATAACCAGTGTATGTTTGACGGCTCATCCATAGAAGGCTTTGCCCGTATCGAAGAGTCCGATATGTATCTGCGTCCCGATCTGGACACCTTCGTCCTCTTCCCGTGGACCAGCGATGTGGGTGTGACGGCGCGTCTTATCTGCGATGTTTATCTGCCCGACGGCACGCCCTTCATGGGTGACCCGCGCAACTGCCTCAAAAAGGTGCTCAGCGAGGCCGACGAGCAGGGCTTTTCCTTTAATGTCGGCCCGGAAATGGAATTTTTCCTCTTCGACACCGACGAGCACGGCTACGCCACCACCAACAGCTTCGACCGCGCCGGATATTTTGATCTGGGTCCCGTGGATCGGGGCGAGATCTGCCGCCGCGATATATGCCTTGCCCTTGAGGCAATGGGCTTTGAGATCGAAGCCTCCCATCACGAGTGCGCTCCGGCTCAGCACGAGATCGACTTCAAATACAGCGGCGCCCTGCAGGCGGCGGACAATATAATGACCTTCAAGCTGGCGGTTCAGACCATCGCCCAGCAGCACGGCCTGTGCGCCACCTTCATGCCCAAGCCCAAATACGGAATGTGCGGCAGCGGAATGCATATAAATATGTCGATGTTCCGTGACGGCGCCAACGAATTCTACGACGAGAACGGCCAGCTTCAGCTCTCCGGCCGGGCGTACAATTTCATCGCCGGCCTGATGAAGCACTGCAAGGCCATAACCGCCATTACCAATCCGCTGGTCAACTCCTACAAGCGTCTTGTCCCGGGCTATGAGGCTCCGGTCTATATCGCCTGGTCGGCGGCCAACCGCAGCCCGCTCATCCGCATTCCCGCCGCGCGGCGCAAGGGAACAAGAATCGAGCTGCGCAATCCCGATCCCTCCAGCAATCCCTACCTTGCCTTCGCCGTGTGTCTGGCAGCGGGCATGGACGGAATAAATAACGGTCTCACTCCTCCCGCCAGCGTGGACTCCAACATCTACGAGCTCAACGACGAGGAGCGGGAGACTCAGGGCATCGAGAGCCTGCCCGCCAACCTGCGCGAGGCCATCCACCACCTGCGCCACGACACCGTCATCCGTTCGGCCATCGGCGAGCATATATATAAAAGATATTACGCCGCCAAAAAGGACGAATGGCAGCGCTACAATATGCGCGTTTCCCAGTGGGAGATAGAGGAATATCTGGGAAGGTACTGATTTTATCCGAGGTAATTTAGTATGATGATAAACTTTACAAAGATGCACGGCTGCGGCAACGACTATGTCTACATCGACGCTGTGAATCAGACCGTTGAGAACCGCGAGCAGCTGGCCATCCGGCTCAGCGACCGCCACTTCGGCATCGGCGGCGACGGCATCATTCTCATATGCCCCTCCGAAGTGGCAGATTTCCGCATGGAGATGTACAACGCCGACGGTTCGCAGGGAAAAATGTGCGGCAACGGCATCCGCTGCTTCTCCCGCTTTGTCTACGAAAAGGGACTGACCGACAAGACCGAGATCGATGTGGAGACCCTTGCCGGCATAAAGCACGTGGTCATGACCGAGGAAAACGGCACTATCACCGGCATCACCGTCAACATGGGTCAGCCGGTCTTTGAGTGCTCCCAGATCCCCGTGCTCTTTGACGGAGAGGAAATGGTCGATCAGCCCATCACCATCGGCGGCATGAATTTCCGTGCCACCTGCGTTTCCATGGGTAATCCCCACTGCGTCGTATATGTGGACGATGTGGACAATTTCCCTCTGGAGGACATAGGCCCCAGATTTGAGATCAACCCGCTTTTCCCCGACCGGGTGAACACCGAGTTTGTTCGCCGTCTGCCCGACGGCAGCCTGCAGATGAGAGTGTGGGAGAGAGGCTCGGCGGAAACCTGGGCCTGCGGCACCGGCGCCTGCGCCGTCCTTGCCGCCTCGGTGCGCAACGGCGTTATCGACGGCCGTCAGGCAATCATCCACCTGCGCGGCGGCGACCTTGACATCCGCTGGGATGAGGAATCGGGAAATATCTTTATGACCGGCGGCGCGACCTTTGTCTTTGACGGACAGGTCGAAGCCTAATCACTACATAAGAAATCGGAGGTGCGGCATATGGCTGCTCTGCCCAGCACACTGGTAATACCCAAAAACTATTATTCCCGGCTCACTCTCCGCGAGACCGAGCTGGCCATCAAGGAAATAAAGGATTACTTTCAGGAGGCACTGGCTGCCCGACTGAATCTCCAGCGTATTTCGGCTCCGCTCTTTGTCAACCAGAGCAGCGGCCTCAACGACGACCTCAACGGCGTGGAGCGTCCGGTCAGCTTTGACATGGCCGAGCATCCCGGCGAGCAGTTCCAGATCGTCCATTCCCTCGCCAAGTGGAAGAGACAGGCGCTGGGACATTACGGCTTTGAGCCGGGCGAGGGTCTCTACACCGACATGAACGCCATCCGCCGGGACGAGATCACCGACAACATCCACTCTATCTATGTTGACCAGTGGGACTGGGAGAAGGTCATCACCGCCAAGGAGCGTACCCTTGACTATCTCTATCAGACCGTCCGCTCCATCTACGCGGTCATCAGAACCACCGAGCTGCATTTTGCCACCCGTTTTTCCTTTGACGTTCTGCACCTGCCCGAGGAGATCACCTTCGTGACCTCTCAGGAGCTGGAGGATATGTATCCCGGCCTGACCTCCTCGGAGCGTGAGGCGGCCTTTGTGCGGGAAAAGGGCGCCATATTTGTCTCACAGATAGGCTGTAAGCTCCGCTCCGGCCAGAAGCATGACGGCCGCGCGCCCGACTACGACGACTGGAGCCTCAACGGCGACATCATCGTCTACAACCCCGTGCTGGATATAGCCTTCGAGCTTTCCTCCATGGGTGTGCGCGTTGACGCCGAGTCCATGAAGCGTCAGCTGGCGGAAAGCGGCTGCTCGGGCCGGGCCAACCTGCCCTTCCACAAGGATGTCATCAACGGACACCTTCCGCTGACCATCGGCGGCGGCATAGGCCAGTCCAGACTGTGTATGTTCTTCCTGCGCAAGGCTCACATCGGTGAGGTTCAGGCCTCCATCTGGCCCGCCGGAGTCCGTGAGAAATGCCAGAAGGCAGGCATTTCTCTCCTTTGACGAAAACGCGGCACGGCGTGGTTCCGAAGCACCGGAACCACGCCGTGTTTTTGTCATTGCACAGCAAGAAATCCTCTTATAACGGGGCATAAACTCCAACCGGAATATGTGTATTTTTCGTGTATATTTTCAGTTGTTTTTCCGGGAAAAATGCTTTATACTATATTGTATATTGAACAAATATGCGCTGCTTGAGACAAAAGCGCCTTTTAAGGAGGATGACCCTTATGCCCGCCGACCTGCACTGTCACACAAGGATATCAGACGGCTCCACAAGCCTTGAAGATATTATCCTTCTGGCAAAGCGGAGAAACATCAACACCATTGCCGTCACCGACCACGACACCCTCGCCGGTGTCACCCGAGCCAAGGTTCTGGGCGGCCGATACGGAATAGATGTCATTCCCGGCGCGGAGTTTTCCTGCTACGATAGCCGCACGAAGAACAAGGTGCACATCCTTGCCTATCTCTTCGATTATCCCGACCGCCTTGAGGGTCTGTGCAAGCGCACGGGTGAGGCCAGAAAGAAAGCCTCCCTCCAGTGCCTTTCCAAGGTGATGAGATACTATCCGATCACCTCTGAGATGGTGGCCAGAGTGGCAACCGGAAGCACTAATATCTTCAAGCAGCACATCATGCACACCCTTATGAATTCCGGCTACTGCAGCACGGTCTACGGCGAGCTTTTCGACAAACTCTTTGACAGCAAAAACGGCACCTGCATCGTCCACCCGGAGTACCCGGATGTGTTCGAGGTGCTGGAGCTGCTCAAGAGCGCCGGCGCTGTGACGGTGCTTGCTCACCCCACCGTGTACGACAATATGCCCCTTATCCACGAGCTTATTGACGCGGGTCTGGACGGCCTTGAGGTGTGGCACCCGAGAAACAGCGAGGCCGACAGGGCAGAGCTGATAAAGATTGCCGCCATGCACGATCTTGTCACCACCGGCGGCTCCGATTTCCACGGAATGTACACCCCCAACCCGGTGCCTCTCAACGCCTGCTCTACCCCGGATGAGTGCCTTGCCGCACTGCTTGCCCGCAAGGATAAGCGCAGAAGAAAGTAAAACCACATTGCCTTTGTGATAATTGATTATGATGGATGAGAGAAAGAAAAATACATACGACGACAGCGATATGAAGGTTGCCGACGGCAGCTTTGCTTCCGGCAGCGCTCCCTCGGGAGACGATGCTTCGCTGGAGGATTTTGACCGCCTGCGCAGAAACGGCGACCTTGCCAGAGCGCGGCAGCTCGGAGCCTTCCTCGCGGGAAGAGTGAACGAGACAGACAGACTTTCCGGCATACCTGCCAGCGAGGGCAAGATTGCCCTGCACCGCCGGCTGATGGTCATCTTTGCCTCCGTCGCCGCGATGGAAAGCGGCCTTGGCGAGCATATGCTGGTTCAGACGGCGCTCAATATCTTCTACGACACCCTGAAGAAGGACAGCCCCGAGCTGTACGACTCCATGAGTGTTTCGGGCGCCATCACCTTCTACTACCTCGAGTACCGCAAGCTGGGTCGGCTGCCCGCCGACATCGGCGGAGCCTTTGCCATGCTGTGCGGACGGGAGGAGGATCCCGGGCTGATAAAGCTGGGCTCCGATCTTTTTGCCTTTGCCTATGATTATGTCAGCGGTATTATACAGAAAGCGGGATTTGTCAGGTGAATGAAAAAAACACTTGCCATCCTTTTGCTGTGCCCATATAATATGCGTATAAATAACATTCGGAGGTTTTTGGTATGAGAGATTTCTTTGCAGCCAAGAAAAATATAATCCTCGCGGCCGTCGTTGTAGTCTTCGCGCTGATGATCGCGGGTTATTTCTTTGCTTCATTCGGCCTGTGCGGCAGCGCCTGCAACATCAGAGCCAGCGCCTGCAACCCCATCAGCTGTGTTCTTGACGGCTGTGTCGGATGCACCAACTGCATGGGATGTGTCCTGGGCTGCGAATAAACTGCCTTCCGTGAGCCCTGCCGGCGCTGTTTTGCCGCGGCAGGGCTCTTTTTATAAAAACAAAAAGGATTGATAATATGAAGCGCTCTCAGATAAATGCTGAAATCAAAAGACTGGAAAAGCTCGCCGCGGATCACGGCTTTGTTCTTCCGCCCTTCTGCGGCTGGACCCCGGAGGAGTGGCAGAGCAAGGGCCACGAGTACGATGAGATAAGAGACAATATGCTGGGCTGGGATGTTACCGACTACGGCCAGAACGACTTTGACCGCATCGGCTTTACCCTCATCACCCTGCGCAACGGCAACGCCAAAATGCCCGAATACAAAAAGCCCTATGCCGAAAAGCTTCTTATGCTCAAGGAAGGGCAGTATTCTCCCATGCACTTCCACTGGAGCAAGATGGAGGACATCATCAACCGCGGCGGCGGCACCGCTCTCATCCGGGTGTATAACTCGACGGAGGACGAAGACTTTGCCGACAGCGACGTGACCGTTGTCATGGACGGCCGCACCTTCACCGTGCCCGCCGGAACTCAGGTTGAGCTCAGACCCGGCGAGAGCATCACCATCTATCAGGGATTGTACCACGACTTTGAGGTCAAGCCCGGTACCGGCGACATTCTCCTCGGCGAGGTGTCCATGTGCAATGACGACGCCTGCGACAACCGCTTTAATCCTCCCATGGGCAGATTCCCCGCCGTGGAGGAGGACGAGGCTCCCTACCGTCTGCTCTGCACCGAGTATCCCGCCGCCAACGACTGACATCCGGAGGACATCCCTATGTATGACATCACCGCCTCAGGCGAACTGCTTATAGATTTCACGCCCTGCGGCCTTTCGGACACGGGCATGAAGATGCTGGAAATGAATCCGGGCGGCGCCGTGGCCAATGTGCTGTGCGCGGCCTCCCGTCTGGGACTTTCCACGGCCTTCATCGGCAAGGTGGGCAGCGACGCCCACGGATGCTATCTGCGCGGCAAGCTGGTTCACTACGGCATTGACGCCGCCGGCCTCGCAATGACCGACGAGGCACCTACGACCCTTGCCTTTGTTGACATCGGAGAAAACGGCGAGCGCAGCTTCAGCTTTTTCCGTGACCCGGGCGCCGACACGCTCCTGCGCGCCGACGAGCTGCCGGAGAATATACTGAGCAATACCCGTGTGTTCCACGTAGGCTCACTTTCAATGACCGCGGAGCCTTCACGCACAGCAACTATCGAAGCCATAAAGCTCGCCCGGAAGTCCGGCGCGGTCATCACCTACGATCCCAATTACCGCGCCATGCTCTGGAAGAGCGAGGAGGAGGCAAGGGCGCAGATGCGCTCGCTGCTCCCTCTTGTGGATATGATAAAGCTCTCGGACAACGAGACCGAGCTGCTCACCGACCGGCATGACCCGGAGGACGCCATAAAATACCTTCTTGATACCGGGATAAAATGCGCCGTGGTCACCGCCGGAGGAGATGGCTGCTTCGTGGGCGTGGGCGAAGATATTGCCCGCGTTGACAGCTTCCGCCGGGAGGCGGTGGACACCACCGGTGCCGGCGATTCCTTCTGGGGCGGCTTCCTGACCTCCTTTGTGAGGAGCGGCCGTTCCCTCGAGGAGCTGACGGTGAGCGACGCCGCGGAATTTGCTCTTTTCGGAAACGCTGTCGCCGCCTGCTGTGTTCTGCGCCGCGGAGCCATGCCCGCCATGCCGTCGCCCGAAGAGGTGCAGGCGGTTATATCTGAGGGCAACAAATAAATCAACATCAGGGAGACTTGCATGGACAAGTACGAGCTGCTAAAAAAATACTACGGCCACGACGAATTTCGCCCGGGGCAGTCGGAGCTTATCGACGCCATTGTCGGCGGCAGGGATGTGCTCGGCATCATGCCCACGGGTGCGGGAAAGTCCATCTGCTACCAGATCCCGGCGCTGCTGATGGAGGGCATAACCCTCGTTATTTCGCCTCTCATCTCGCTGATGAAGGATCAGGTTGCGGCGCTGGTTCATTCCGGAGTCCGTGCCGCATACATAAACAGCGCCCTTTCCATGCGCCAGCAGGACGAGGTCATCCGCCGGGCGAGGATGGGCGAATACAAGATAATATATGTGGCTCCAGAACGCCTTGAGGTGGAGAGGTTTGTGGATTTCGCGGTGTCCTGCGATATTTCCCTTCTCGCGGTGGACGAGGCTCACTGTGTGTCCCAGTGGGGTCAGGACTTCCGGCCTCACTACCTCAAGATATCCGATTTCTGCGCCCGCCTGCCAAAGCGGCCGGTGATGTGCGCCTTTACCGCCACGGCCACCGGAGAGGTACGCTCGGATATAATCCGCCTGCTTTCCCTCAACAGACCCTACGAAACAGTCACCGGCTTTGACCGACCCAATCTGTTCTTTGATGTCATCACCGCCGGAGCGGATAAGTATAATTATCTCCTTCGGGTCGTGACCCGCAACAAGGGCAAGTCGGGCATTGTCTACTGCTCCACCCGCAAGCTGGTGGAGGAGGTGTGCCAGAAGCTCTGCGATGAGGGCTTCCGGGCGACAAGGTATCACGCTGGCCTTGAAAAGGACGAGCGGGACGCCAATCAGGAGGACTTCATCTACGAGCGCAGCGACATAATGGTCGCCACCAATGCCTTTGGTATGGGCATTGACAAGTCGAATGTGTCCTATGTGGTGCACTACAATATGCCCAGAAGTCTTGAGGCCTATTATCAGGAGGCCGGACGAGCCGGACGTGACGGCGAGCCGGCGGAGTGCATACTTCTGTACGGCGCTCAGGATGTGCGCACAAATCTTTTCCTGATAGACCAGAACGAAAACGAGGATCTTGATCCCATAATGCTGGAAAAGGTCAAGCAGCGGGAGAAGGATCGTCTGCAGGATATGATAAGATACTGCAGCTGCACAAGCTGCCTCAGAGCTTTTATTCTCAGCTATTTCGGGGACCGCCATAGCGACCGGTGCGGCAACTGCGGCCGCTGCAACAGCGACTTCAGACTTACCGACATAACCATCGACGCGCAGAAGATCGTTTCCTGCGTGTGGAGAATGTGCCAGCTGACCAACGGCCTTGAGTTTGGCCGCACAATAATAGCCGAGGTGCTGACCGGAGCCAAGACCAAGCGCATAACCGAGCTGGGCTTTGACCGGTTGACCACATGGGGGCTGATGAAGGGTGTGCCGAGGCCTCGGATAGTACTGATGATCGACTATCTCATCGAATGCGGCTATCTCCGGGACACCGGCGGCTCCTTCCGTACGGTGGGACTGAGCGACCGCTCCACCCAGATCGTCCGGGATAAGGTCGAGGTGTGGATGCGCCTGCCGGTGCTGAAAACCGGGCAGGAGAGAAAGAAGCCCCTGGGAGCGATCGAAAGCTCCCTCGACGACCGGAAAAAGAAAATGCTCGAGGAGCTGCGTGATGTCCGCTCGGCCATCGCCGCCCGGGAGCACACTCCGGCCTACATCATCTTCTCCAACGCTTCCCTGCAGGATATGTGCCGCAAGCTGCCCACAACAAGAGAGGAATTTCTCAATGTCTCCGGAGTGGGACAGAAAAAAGCCGACAAATACTGGGAGGAGTTCGCGCCGGTCATTGCCCGCTATGCCGACTCCCCGGAGGAATAAGGATGGAAGAACGGTTTTCCATGTATATACCCGCGCCAATTGCCTTCGCTATCGAGCGGCTCGACCGCGCCGGATACGAGGGCTGGCTGGTGGGCGGCTGTGTGCGTGACGCGGTAATGGGCATCGCTCCCCACGATTACGACATCACCACCTCCGCTTCTCCGGAGGAGACCATGGCGGTGTTCAGCGACCTGCGCACCATAGAGACCGGCCTGAAGCACGGCACGGTGACGGTTATCATCGACGGCGAGCAGGTGGAGATAACCACCTTCCGGGTGGAGGGAGAATATCTTGACAACCGCCACCCGAGCAGTGTATCCTTTACCCGCAGCGTGGAGGAGGATCTCAAGCGCCGGGATTTCACCGTCAACGCCATGGCCTATCACCCGGAAAAGGGTCTGCTGGATCTGTTCGGAGGATGCGATGATATTCGCGGGAAAGTGATCGCCTGCGTAGGCAGCGCCGAGGAGCGCTTTAACGAGGATGGACTGCGCATACTGCGCGCCCTTCGCTTTGCCTCAAGGCTGGGTTTTTCTCTCGACGACGATACCGACCTCGCGGTACGCCGGCTTTCCGGACTGCTCAGAGGCATTTCAGCCGAGAGGATATATTCCGAGCTGTGCGGCATTCTGATGGGCGACAATGCCGGTGGGATAATTCTCAGATACGCCGAAACGCTGGCCACCGTCATCCCGGAATTAAAGGAAATAATCGGCTTTGCCCAGAACAGCAGATATCACTGTTATGATGTTTTGGAGCATACCTGCCGCGCTATTGACGCCGCGCCGAAGGAAAGGCTGGTTCGTCTGGCTCTGCTGCTGCACGACATCGGCAAGCCCCGGGCTCGCTCAACCGGCAAGGACGGCTTTGACCACTACATCTGCCACGAGAAGCACAGCGCCGAAATGGCGGACGATATCCTTGTCCGCCTGCGGGCCGACGGCCACACCAGAAGAACCGTTGTAAAGCTGATAGCAGGACACTCGCTCAATATCATTCCCGACGAGCGCCACGCAAAGCGGCTGCTGCGGGAGTATTCCTTTGAGGAGGCCCGCCTGCTGCTTGAAGTAAAAAAAGCCGACCGTATCGCTCACGCGCCGGGCTATGATGACCCTGAGGATATATGCGCCATGCTTGAAATTGTCGACCGTCTGGAGACTGGAGGAGCGTGCTTTTCCCTCGATAGTCTGGCGGTCGGCGGCAGAGATATGATAAGCCTCGGCATGAAGCCGGGCAAGGCGGTGGGAGAGGTGCTGAACCGCCTTCTGGACATGGTAATAAACGGCGAAGTGCCCAACGACCGCGAGCCGCTGATGAAGCGGGCGGAGAAAATGATCGCCAGAATCACAAACGGAGAATAACACATGAAAAATCTTACGGATATAAGTCAGGTTCGCGCCGCCCTTGAGCGCAACGGTATAGTGCTCTCCAAGGGAATGGGGCAGAACTTTCTCATCAACCCTTCGGTGTGCCCGAGAATGGCCGAAGAGGCCGGCATTGACGACACCACCGGCGTGCTGGAGATCGGCCCGGGCATCGGCGTGCTGACGGTGGAGCTGGCCAAAAGGGCAAAGAAGGTCGTGGCAGTTGAGCTGGACACCCGGCTGGAAAATCTGCTGGGCGAAAACCTCGCGCCCTATCCCAACGCCGAAGTGGTATGGGGAGACATAATGGAGATCGACGCGGCCTCGCTGATAAAGGAGAAATTCGCCGACTGCAGCCGTGTGGCTGTGTGCGCCAATCTGCCTTACTACATCACCTCGCCCATAATCATGATGCTGCTGGAAAGCCGCCTGCCCATCGAGAGCATAACCGTGATGGTGCAGAAGGAGGCGGCTGACCGGATGTGCGCCAAGGTGGGCAGCCGAGCCTCGGGTGCGGTTACGGTGGCCGTGTGGCACTATTCCGAGCCGGAAATACTCTTCAAGGTCTCGGCGGGCAGCTTTTTGCCGGCACCAAAGGTGGATTCAGCGGTCATGCGGCTGGCGGTGCGTTCCGAGCCGGAGTACGATGTGGGTGACGAGGAGCGGTTCCGCGCGCTGGTCAAGGCGGGTTTTTCCCAGCGCCGAAAGACCCTTCTCAACGCCGTGTCCTCCGACCGCCGCTTCCCCAAGGATAAGATACTTTCGGCTCTTGAGCTGATCGGAGTGGAGCCCAACGCCCGCATAGAGCAGCTGACCATGGAACAGCTTGCCGCCCTTTCCCGGGCACTGGGATAAAATATTATAAAAAAGACAACAAAAAGGCTGCCGCGCTGTACTGCTTCGGTACAGTGCGGCAGCCTTTGGTTTTAGATTTACTGGGCAGCGCCCTTGGAGAGCAGCTTTTCCAGCTCGTCCATAAAGGTGCTGATGTCCTTGAACTCGCGGTAGACCGAAGCGAAGCGCACATAGCTGACCTCGTCGATCTGCTTGAGGGCGTCCATGGCGTATTCGCCGATAAGGGTGGAGGTCACCTCACGGTCAAGGGAATTCTGCAGACGGCTTTCGATGTCGTCAACGATCTTCTCGATGGTGGTGATGGATACCGGGCGCTTTTCGCAGGCACGCAGAATACCGCTGCGCAGCTTGGTGCGGTCAAAGGCCTCCCGGGATTTATCCTTTTTGACAACAATAAGGGGCACGGTCTCGATGATCTCGTAGGTGGTAAAGCGCTTGGCGCAGCCGAGGCACTCTCTGCGCCGGCGGATGCGCTCGCCCTCGTCAGTGGGGCGGGAGTCTATGACCTTGCTCTCGGAATGATTGCAGAACGGACATCTCATAACAGACACTCCATTTCAATATACTATATCTTGTGTCCATTATAACACTCAAAGACAAGAGAATCAAGCGTGTAATTCCTAAATTTACTTGTTTTTCTTCTCCTTTTCCTTGGCGCGCTTGTCCTGAATGATCTTCATGTGCTCCTCGGTCACCAGCTCAACGCCGTTTTCCTTGGCCCAGTCCACGCAGCCCTTGAGCACCAGCGGCAGGAACACACGGGGCACGGCCAGAACGGTCTTGAGGGCCTCGTCGGTGAACTTGACCTTGTCGTCGGCGCGGTCGGCGGCGTAGCGGACGGAAGCGAGGCTGGCCTGACGCATCTGCAGCAGCTCGGCGCGCATCTTTCGGCTTCGATGGAACCAGAAATTTTTGCTGTCGCGGTAGCCGTAGTCGACGGGCAGGGCCGGGAAGTCCTTTGCCTTTACACCGTTGATGATGGCGTCACTGTACTTTTTCTTCATCAGTATCTTGTTGACCCGCAGGATGAAGTGGGCGCCGAATTCGCTGGTGATGCCGTTGAAGTCGTGGTAGGGCGGCTGGTAGCCGTTGAGCTGACCGGGCTGGTCGGCGCCGGCACCGTCCAGCTCACGCATCCATGTGCACTCGATGACCTGAATGGCGTCGGTCATGACCTGAGGCCGGACGTCCTCGGGATTCTCCTCCTCGATCATGCTCTTTTCCAGCCTGAATTTGCACTTGGGCATCTTCTCCTCGGGCTTGTCGCCGGGCCAGGAGAGCTTGACAGCCTCCTTGAAAAGCCTGGGCTCGTCGGTGATGAAGTTGAGAGCGCATTTTCCGTTGCGCAGGATGTTCTGGGCGGTGTTGGACGAGTTGCGGCAGCAAAGCAGCATGGCGTAATAGCCCTTGCCGGCCACATAATAGGGCTGCACCAGGGAATAAGGGCCAAGGTTGGTGCTTCCGTCCTCGCACAGCGTGCTGATAAGCACGGTGGGCATGGGGAAGAACAGTGATGTCTGGTAGAAATTATCCACTATTCTCAGGTTTTCAAAGCTGCTCATTGATTATCCTCCTTAATATATACCGCGGGCCTGCCGCGGATAACTTACCTGATATATTCCGGCTCCGCGGAAATGAACCGGTCGATGACCATGGAATTGGCGGAGACCATGCAGTCGGCGGCGAGAATATTCACGCCGGAGCGAGCCGCCATACGCAGACTGTCGCCGAATTCGCTGTGGGTGGCATCGTTGGGAATGACCCGGCTCACGCCCTTCATCTGCACTACGAAAAGAATGTACGCGCCAAAGCCCTCTTCGGCGCAGGAGATAAGCTCCCGGATGTGCTTTACGCCCCGCTGGGTTGGAGCGTCGGGGAACATGGCCGTGCCCTTCTCCTCAAGAGTCACGCCCTTGACCTCCAGAAAGGATGTCCTGCCCGGCTCGATTATCCGGAAGTCAAAGCGGGAGCCGCCGTGGGTGACCTCCCGGCGAATGTCGGCACCCGGAGCAAAAAGACCGCTTGCGGGCAGCCATTCCTCGACAGCACGGTTGGGAGCCTGAGAGTCGATGTTGACTATCTGTACACCTTGGGCAGTGTGCTTTTCCACGGCCACAAGGTCGTATTTTGTCTTTCGGTCGGGATTGTCGGAAAGGGAAAGATAAACGGTGCGGCCGGGGACAAGCAGCTCTTTGCACCGGCCGGTGTTCTTCACATGAACCCGCTCCTCGCGTCCGTTTATCAGCACATCGGCGATAAAACGATTGGGGCGGCGGACAAAGCTGCCGCTGACAACATTGCCGTATTTCATCTTACGGCTGCCCTGCTGTCTGTCCGGCGGCAGACCGCGGCACACAGAATGAGTATGACGGGGAAGAGAATGGCGGCCAGCAGTCCTGCGTTCAGATTGTCACCCAGAGCGCCGGAAACCATGCCCACAAGGGTGGGCCCGCCTCCGCAGCCGGCGTCACCGGCAAGGGCGAGGAAGGCAAACATGGCCGTGCCGCCCCGGGGACAGCGTGCAGAGGCGATGCTGAAAACTCCCGGCCAGAGAATGCCCACCGAAAGACCGCACAGTCCGCAGCCAACCAGCGAAAGCACCGGCAGGGGAGAGAGGGCGGCCAGCAGATAGGAAAAAACGCAAAGACAGCAGCTGCCTATAATAAAACTCAGCAGGTTGAGCTTTTCGCTGAATTTGGCGTAGAACACACGGGAGCAGCCCATCAGCACCGAGAAAAGACATGGGCCGGCAAGATCGCCGACGGCCTTGGAGACGCCGAGACCTCTTTCGGCAAAGGCGGATGCCCACTGGCTCATAGCCTGCTCCGAGGCTCCGGCCATGACCATCAGCGCGATGAACAGCCAGAATATCTTAGTGGAAAAAAGCTCCCGCAGAGTCATGCCCTCGTTCTCGCCGGTGAGGGAGGCGATGGGCACGCGGGCAAAGAGCAGGGAGTTGAGCAGAGGAACTGCCGCCCACATACAAGGCAGAACTCTCCAGCTTTCCCGGCCGAACAGCGCCAGAAAGGCGGTGGAAAGCAGAATGACGGCCACAGTACCCCAGCAGTAAAAGGAATGAAGCAGGCTCATGACCGAGGCCTTGTTTTCCGTGGGGCAGGCCTCAACGATGGGGCTGATTAGCACCTCTATCAGTCCGCCGCCAATGGCGTACAGCACCACCGAAGCCATCAGCCCGATATAAGGGTCGGGCAGCAGACCGGGCAGCAAAGCCATGCTCATAAGGCCAAAGGCGCAGAAGACATGAGCCGCCACCACGCATTTGCGGTAGCCTATCCGGTCAACGAAGCGGGCGGAGATAAGATCCACCAGCAGCTGGGTGCAGAAGTTGACCGTTACCAGCAGGGTTATTTTCTGCATGGAAATGCCGAAGCTGTCCATAAAGGTGACGAACAGCAGCGGCGCGAGGTTGTTTACAATGGCCTGAGTGATGTAGCCAAGATAGCTTGCGTAGATAGTGTGCTGAAAGGTGAGCCTGCGCATATGACGATCCCTCTTCTAATTTCCTCAGCGGGAAATGTTGTGCTTATGTTATCACAATTATATCACAGACGGACTTTGCCCGCAAGGAGGAATGACCGGCCAAAGTTTACAGAATGTTACGATTATCTTTACAGCTTGTTTTGTCAGTGGTAAAGAAATCTCAAAAACTTGATGGTAATATTTTGAAAAAACAGACTGGAGAAACAGAGATGGAAAAGAATAACAAACCCTCAGCCTCAATAAAAACACGCCTGCTCAGAGCACTGTGCGCGCTGATGGCGCTGTGTCTGGCAGGCGGGATATACGCTCTGGCGATCAACGGCCATGTCAAGGCCTCGGCATCGCCATACATATTCGACCGGTCGGTTCTCAGCTCGGCCGAGGAGCTGCCCGAGGCGGACTGCATAATGGTGCTGGGCTGCGGTGTGGACGACAACGGCAGCCCCAAGCTGCTGCTCCGGGATCGGCTCGATTGCGGCGTGGAGCTGTTTGAGCTTGGCGCGGCGCCCAAGCTGCTTATGAGCGGCGACCATGGCCGGGTGACCTACGACGAGGTCAATTCCATGAAGAATTACGCCATGGAGCAGGGCATATCCTCCTCGGATGTGTTCATGGATCACGCCGGCTTTTCCACCTACGAAAGTATGTATCGCGCCCGGGATGTCTTCGAGGTGGACAGCCTTATCATCGTCACTCAGGAGTACCATCTTTACCGGGCGGTGTACATAGCCCGCGCCCTCGGCCTTGACGCATGGGGCGTAGCCTGCGATCCGGGAGAGTACTACGGGCAGATATGGATGGATTCAAGAGAATTTCTTGCCCGGAACAAGGATTTTCTCTACTGCCTTTTCAAGCCTGAGCCTACCTTCCTCGGCGATGTCATTCCCATCAGCGGCGACGGAGACCTGACCGCGGGATAATCACAGCTCCACTGACTCTCCCTCTCCGCACAGAGGAGAGATAATACCATTTTCGATAAGATAAGCTTCGCCTCTCAGCTCCCGGCGGCCATCCCTTGCAAGGATGTATGTGCCATCGCTGATGGCGTACAGCCGGCGGTTCATGCTGTCCTTCCGGGCGATATCCTCCATGGATACGCCGTCAAGGGTCAGTGTGCGGATGTACTGGAAGTGAGGGATAACGCTGATGTCGGTCAGCCCGAGACCGGGCAGCGAGCGCCGGAAATCCGGGTCGGCCTCCTCACCCGGCAGCTCCGGCATGGCGTAGACATCACCGGCGCTGTTCATGGAGCCGGCGCTGATGGACACTACCACTCCGTCAAATCCGCGCAGAATGTCCCGCAGTCCGATTTTGCGGAAAAAGGCGTTCTGGGTAGGAACATGACCTCCGGAAAGAATAATAAGATCGCAATCGCCTGCAAGGTCAGCCGCCTCGCGGGCGTTTCTGCTGTCCAGCACAATGCAGCGGCTCTGTTTTATGCCCTCGGCGGCCATAAAGCCTCTGAGTTGGGCGGCGAAAAAATCGTTGGAAGAATACTGCTCCGGGTCGGAACAGATGAAAAGCGCGCGGCATGGCGATTTCACAGCGCGGCGCAGCTCCTCAATAAAGCCGTTTGCGGGATTAAGACGGTTCTCGCCGTAAATATCAGCGGCACTTGTAAAAAAACAGATCATCATATCACCCCGGCTTTGATTTTGCCGCCCTTCGAGCGGCTGGCAAGGTAAATGTAAAAGCCCACGACCATAATTATCTGCACAACAGTGGCGGCAGGCGTGGCAAGGCCGATAAGGAACAGCGACTCAACGCCCAGCCGGGACATGAGCACGACCAGCGGCAGACGCACGCCGATGGCACCAACGATGCCCTGGATCATCACGAACAGAGTGTGGCCGCAGCCGTTATAGTAGCCGATAAAGCAGAAAAGAACAGCGGTGAAAAGGGTGTCAATGGCGTAGGAGCGCAGGTAGCTGTGGGCGGCGGTGATGACCATCGGGTCGTCGATGAATATGGCGGCCAGCAGATCGCCCCGGAAGAAGGTGAAGGTGCCGATGAACGAGCCGATGACAAGAGAGGTCACGATACCGCAGCGCAGAGCCTGCTTTGCACGGTCGCGCAGACCGGCGCCGATGTTCTGAGCCACAAAGGCGGACATGGCCTGCATATAGGCCGAAGACACCAGCATGAGGAATGCGCAGGCCTTTTCGGCCACGCCCACTCCCGCCGAGGCGGTCACTCCGAGGCCGTTGACCACCGTCTGGATGACGAGAAAGGAAAGACCCACCAGCAGTTCCTGAAGAGCCACGGGAAAGCCCAGCGCCAGCTCCCGGCGCACGCTTGTGCCGTCCGGCTTCAGGCAGGAGCGGTCAAAGTCAAAGGGCAGTGTCTTACGGGAAATGATTATCAGCGAGAGAATGACGCTGACCGCCTGAGATATTGTTGTGGCCAAAGCGGCTCCGGCGGTGCCCATATCGAACACAGCCACAAAGAGCAGGTCTCCGGCGATATTCAGCACGCAGGCGATCACAACCGTCAGCAGCGGCGTTTTTGAATCTCCGATGCCGCGGAACACAGCGCCGAGGACATTGTAAGCTATGATGAACAGCGAGCCGGCACCGCATATGCGAATGTAGGTCACGGTCTGCTCAAAGGCCTCCTCGGGAGCGTGGAGCAGTCCGGCCAGCCATTCGGTGCAGAACACCAGCGCGATGGTCACGGCGACGGCCAGCCCGCCGAAGATACATATGCCCGAGCCGACGGCCTTTCCGGCCTCCCGTCCGTTTCCCTCACCGATCTTCTGACCCACCAGTATGGTGATGCCCATGGCAAGGCCGGTTATCACCATGGTGACCGTCTGCATGAACATACTTCCCGTTCCCACGGCGGAGGCATCGGGCGTGGTGGCAAAGCGGCCCACGATAAGCAGATCGGCCGCGCCGTAAAGAGATTGCAGAAAAAGGGCGAAAAACACCGGGACGGCGAATTTCAGCAGCGACGATGTTATCCTGCCGGTCAGCAGGCTGTCTGGTTTGTTGCTCATATTATCCTCCATAATAAAAAGCCGGATAAGAATGCGGACATCTCAGTCCGCGCTCTTATCCGGCATTGCGTTTACACAGGTCAGGCCAAGAACGCTTTGCCCTCCGAACATGGCAGATTATAACAGACTTTGCAGGCAGGTGTCAACCGACTTTTCCTCCGACCGGGGCATAATATACCGGGACATGAACGCAAGCTCATCGGAGTTGGCCTGCCGGGCGGTTTCCGTGCGGAAATCCACATGGAACACATGGCCGGTGGAGCTGTCGCCGTAGATTTTATACTCGCAGGGCACGCCGAGTGAGACAAGACGCTCGGCCATGGGGCGGCAGTGCTCCAGCAGAAAATCGCCGTGGGAGCTGAAAAGATAGGCCGGCGGGAAGGCGGAGGTGATGTGCTTCATCACGTCCAGCTTGTCTCCGAACTGTTCAGGTCTGCGGGTAAAATAGGAGCGCAGAACCATGTTGATGTTCTCGGAAGAGCGGCAGAGGGCGGCGATGTCGTACATTCCGCAGTTGAGCCCAACGGCGGCCAGACGGAATGCCGGCGGACGGATGCCCATCAGGGCGGAGTATTCTCCGTTGGACCAGAGCGCGGCATACTGGCTGACCAGCTGAGCGCCTGCCGAATCACCCACCATGAATATATTGTTCATGTCCAGCGGATAATCATTCTGATGGGCGCACAGCCACTCTATCACGAGATTGAGGTCAAAGAGGGGAGTGGGGAAGATGTGCTTCGGGGCCAGCCGGTAGTTGAAGCTGACCACGGTGTAGCCTCTCGAGGCAAGGTCACAGCAGTAGAATTTATAGGTGCGTGTGGTTCCGTAAACATAGCCGCCGCCGTGGACATTGATGATGGTGGCGGCAGCGGGTCTGTCCTTGGGATAGCATATATCCAGTGTCTGCCACTGACGGTCGGTGCCGTACAGCAGATCGGAGACGTATTCGACGCTGTCGGGAACGGTCAGTCCGGCGTCCCGTCTGTTGTCGCTGCGCAGGCAGCCCTTTCGGAAAACATAGGTCGCTAAAGACATGAGCTTTACCTCCGTGTTATGATATGATCCTTGCTTCAGGGAAGAGAATTTGCTTTTTTTGTGATTTATTGACCCAGTGCAGACAAAAAAGCCAAAATGACGGTTGACAACATTTTTCGATGGCTTATAATTAAATATCAGTACAGTAAAAATGTACCATTGACTGATCGGAGTAGATTTCAACTATGAGTAAGAATCGCAATTCGGGAAGTCTGAATGTCCCGAATGTCATTACCTCGCTGCGTATCATCGGCTCTGCTTATATGCTCTTTATCAGGCCGGATACAACGCTGTTCTATATAATTTATTCCCTCTGCGGCTTCAGTGATGTGCTGGACGGCTTCATCGCCCGCAGAGCCGGCCTTACCACCGCTCTGGGAGCAAGGCTGGACAGCATCGCCGACCTGATGTTCTACGCGGTGATGATCCTCAAGGTGCTGCCCAGACTCATCAGCGTTCTGCCGCTGTGGCTGTGGTGCATGGTGGCGGTGGTCGTCGCTATCCGTCTCGCCGCCTATATCACCGCGGCGGCGAAATTCCGCTGCTTTGCCTCCATCCACACCTACATGAACAAGCTGACCGGCGGCGCCATGTTCTGCGTTCCCTATATCCTGCTGCTGGAAAATCCCGTTCCCCTGTGTGCCGTGATATGCGCCATCGCCGGACTTTCCTCTCTTGAGGAGCTGCTCATCCACATCGTCAGCAAGGAATACGACGAAAAGTCAAAGACTCTGTTCCTCGTTAAAAACAAATAATATCCGTCAGATAATCGACCTGCCGCCTCCGGGGCCGTTCCGGAAGGGCAGGTCGTGTTTTTTATCAGACCACAAGCTCCGGGAAAGCGGCCTGAGCGGTGCGCTCAAAATCCTCCATCGCCTGCTCGAGGGTGCTGCGTTCAAAGGCATAGTCGGCCACATACCGGGCAAAGATGGGATTGATTACCGAATCGTACACAGTGAGATTGTCCATGGTAACGCTGTCGGCGGCCTGAGCCATCTGGCTGTAGCAGTTCTGAGCCGCAAGGAAGGATTCGGAAAACTGGGAATCAAACCGGATCTGCTCCACGACGGTGCGGTTGGCGGAAAAAGCGCCGGAGATAAGGCGGTCGGTGCGCATGGCGGCTTCCTCGCAGGTGAAATACTCGATAAAGACCGCCGCCTCCTCGGCCATGGCGCTGCCCTCTCTCACGGCCAGCCAGCATCCGCCCCAGTTGAAGGGAGCGGGGCCGGGAACAGCGGCCCAGTCGCCGTAGGAGCCTTCGCCGGCAATGGTTCCGCCGCAGCAGGGCTTGAGCACATTTTCCATTCCGAGGCCGGAGGAGAAGTAGCCGAATATGCTCTGAGGATCGCTTATGCCCTCCACCCATGCCTCGGACCAGCGCTGGGCGTCATAGAGCAGTCCTTCCGAGGCCATGGTCCGGCAGTATTCGGCAAATTCAAGAGCCTTTTCGCCCACGGAGAGCCGTCCGTCGGTCACAAGAGGCACGTCGGCAAGGTAAGCGGCCATCAGCTCCTCGGTACCGGCGGCCATGAAGGTGTGACCGTTGGAGGCCTCACTGAGCTGCTTTGCCGTCTGGTAGAAGCCGTCCCAGTCGCTTATCATGTCCTGGATCCGGTCGGGATCATCGGTGCCGAGATAGAACTGGGCAATGCTCCGGCGGTAGAAGAAAAGTCCGGGATCAGCCTCGTAGCAGGCGGCCTTGAGAATGCCGTCGGCGGAGGTTCCGGCGCTGATGGTGTAGCCGTAATAGCGGTTTTCGTCAAAGCTGATGCCCAGCTCACCAAGGTCGGCGGTGATGCCGCTGCCCACAAAGGCGGCCAGCCGGTCGGGCGCCAGCATTATGACATCCGGCAGAGCGGAAAGGGAGCTTTCCTCGCCGGAAAGCAGCAGGTCAAGCTCCGCTGAACCCACCACCTCGAACTGCGGACGCCAGTCGATGGAGGTTAAGGCGGCGGAGGTGGCTCGCTCAAGGTCGGCCTTGTAATCCTCGGAAAGCACCCACACGGTCAGAGGCGCGCGGTCGTCGATGCCGGTGTTCTTTCCGCAGGCGGCCAGAGAGCCGCAGAGCAGCGCCAAAAGCAGCGCGAGAATTCGTCTTGCATACATGAAAATGACTCTCCTGATACATATCTTTGTGTTTTTTTATTATATAATAACTTCTATTTGCGGACAATACTTTTTGAAAAATTAGTATATTATCCGCCGGATAAGGTGTTTTGCATTGCCAATCACCGCCGGAAATGGTATAATACAATGAAAATCCCATGCCGAGGGCATGACAGAAGGAATTGAATGACATGAAAAATCTCAACTGGGGCATAGTCGGAACCGGATACATCTGCGACCGGTTCTGCGATGCCATTACCCGACTGACCAACGGAACTCAGCGTGTTGCCGCTGTGTGTTCCCGCACCGAAAGCAAAGGCTCCGAGTTTGCCGCCCGCTACGGATGTGACAAAGTGTTCACCGACCTTGCCTCCATGTGTGAGGATGAGGGCGTGGATATCGTTTATATCGGCACACCTCATCCCTGCCACGGCTCTGCCGTTATGACGGCTGTGAGCGCCGGTAAGCATGTGCTGTGCGAAAAGCCCATGACCCTCAACGCGGCTCAGGCCAGAGCCTGCTATGAGGCCGCCGCCAGAAACGAAGTGTTCCTGATGGAGGCCATGTGGACCCGCTTCCTGCCTCCCGTGGCCAAGGTCTGCGAATGGGTGGCCTCCGGCGCCATCGGCGAGGTGACAAAGGTCACCGCCGACTTCCATATCTCCAAGGAAGAGGACAGCGCCTCCCGGCTGTATTCTCCCGAGCTGGGCGGCGGCGCGCTGCTTGATCTGGGTGTCTATCCTCTGCTGGCCGCCAATCTCTTCCTCCACGGAGCGCCTGAGATTGTGCACACCGAAATGACCGCTGCTTCTACCGGCGTTGATAAAATGAACTCCGCTCACCTGCGCTACGAAAACGGCGAGGCCTTCTTTACCTGCGGCTTTGACCGCACCGCCTGCCACGCCGTTATCGAAGGTACCAGAGGCGCCATCTATGTGCCCGACTGGTGCTTTGCACACGCGGCTTATCTGTTCATCGATGGTCAGCTGGCCGACAGCTTCTGCGAGGCCAATGAGAACGGTATGGAGCACGAGGCGCTTCATGTGGCCGAGTGTATCGAAAAGGGACTTACCGTCTCTCCGGTCTACAGCCCTGAGATGACCATGAGAGAGCTTGACTGCTGCGATCGCCTGCGCGCTCAGTGGGGACTGAAATATCCCGGCGACGACGCCCGCATCGCGCCCAGCACCAGACATGAGAGCCGCCAGCTGGACGCCATTGCCGATGTCAGAGTCAGCGGGGCCAACGACTGGTACAAGGATGTTTCCTTCTACCACATCTATCCTCTCGGAATGTTCGGCGCTCCGGAGTACAACGACTTTACCTCCGCTCCCTCCGACCGTCTGGGCGATACCCTCGCTCTGGTGGATCACATTGCCGGCAGCGGTTTCGGCGCGGTCTACTTCGGACCGCTCTTTGAATCCACCCGCCACGGCTACGACACTGCCGACTACCGGGTCATCGACCGCCGTCTGGGCACCAACGAGCAGTTCCGCCGTCTGTGCGCCGCCCTCCATTCAAGAGGCGTGCGCGTGGTGGTGGACGGCGTATTCAACCATGTGGGCCGCGACTTCTGGGCCTTCAAGGATGTCCAGCAGTACCGTGAAGGCTCCCGCTACAAGGATTGGTTCCACATCAACTTCGGCGGCAACTCCAACTACAACGACGGCTTCTACTACGACGGCTGGGAGGGTCACTTCGAGCTGGTGCGCCTCAATCTGCGCAATCCCGACGTGAAGAATTATCTCTTCGACACCGTGCGCGGCTGGATAAACGAATTCGGCATCGACGGCCTGCGTCTGGACGTTGCCTACTGCCTTGACCACGACTTCATGCGTGATCTGCACAATGTCTGCCGCTCCGTCCGTCAGGACTTCTTCCTGCTGGGCGAGTGCGTCCACGGCGACTACAACCAGTATGTCAGCGACACCATGCTGGATTCCGTGACCAACTACGAGTGCTACAAGGGCATTTACTCCTCCATCAACGACGGCAATATGCACGAGATCGGCTATTCACTTCACCGCCAGTTCGGCAGCGAGCACTGGTGCCTCTACAGAGGCAAGTGCCTCTACAACTTCGTGGACAACCACGATGTTTCCAGAATCGCCACCATCCTCAAGGAGAAGGAGAACCTCTCCGTGGCCTACGCTCTGATGTACACCATGCCCGGTATTCCCTCGGTGTACTACGGCAGCGAGTTTGCTTTCGCCGGCGACAAGGCTCAGGGCGACAGCGTTCTGCGTCCTCCAATGACCGGCGACGACATTGCCAACATGGGCATCGCGCTGACCGACTACATCGCCCGCCTCAACGAGGCCTACCGCCAGTCCAAGGCTCTGCGCAGAGGCGATTACAACCAGCTTTATGTGCAGCCCAGACAGCTCATTTTCGCCCGCCAGTTTGAGGACGAGCGGGTGATCTGCGCGATCAATGTGGACAGCCAGCCCCACACCGCACACTTTGATGCCGGTGCCGGCCGTGCCTGCGACCTTGTCACCGGCCAGACCATCGACTTCGGCGGCGGCCTTGTCATCCCGCCCAGAAGCGCCCTGATCGGCAGAGTATATTGATACATCGCCAAGAAAATAACGGCGAATAATACGGGGCCATCACTATAAAGGAGGTCAAAAAATGGCGTATAACGAAAAACTTGACAGAATGGAGCGCAAGCTCAGAAAGTACGCGGTAAAAAATCTGATGTTGTATATCATTGGCGGCACCGCGGCGGTGTTTATTCTTGGTATGCTGCTGTTCACGGCAAAGGGAATAGACATCTATGACTATGACTACATCGGCTTCAGCAGGAATCTCATCCTGCAGGGTCAGGTGTGGCGCCTGCTGACCTTCCTCTTCCAGCCCGAGGGCAGCGCCATCTTCATGGTGATCTCTCTGTACCTCTACTGGATGATGGGCACCGCCCTTGAGAGAGAATGGGGATCGGTCAAGTTCAATCTCTTCTACCTGTGCGCGTGGCTGCTGACCGTGGCAGCCGGTTTCATCACCGGCGGTGCGACCAACCACTTCATCAATATGTCGCTGTTCTTTGCCTTTGCCATTCTTTATCCGGAGCAGCAGTTCATGCTGTTCTTCATCATCCCCATCAAGGTAAAATGGCTGGCGATCATTGACGCGGTCTATTTTGCCTATATGTTCGTGGTGGGCGGCTGGGTCATCCGCGCCTCTATTCTCGCCTGCCTGCTGACCATCGCCATCTTCTTTGGCGGCGATGTCATCGAGAGCATCAAGCGAGCCAAGCGCCGCGCCGACTGGAAGCGAAATTTCAAATAATTCTCCGGCAGGAATTATCCGCCTGATCCGTGCCAATACTCATACTGACAAAAACATGATGGGATGTGCGTCAGTATGCAGTATAAAAAGGTTGAGGTCTGCGGAGTCAACACGGCCAAGCTCAAGCTCCTTTCCGAGGAGGAAAAGCTGGAGCTGCTCAAAAAAAGCCGTGCCGGAGACAAGGATGCCCGCGAAAGGCTGGTCAACGGCAATCTCAGACTGGTTCTGAGCGTGATCCAGCGCTTTGCCAACCGGGGAGAGAATCTTGACGATCTTTTTCAGGTGGGCTGTATCGGGCTGATAAAGGCCATAGACAACTTTGACATTACCCAGAATGTGCGTTTTTCCACCTACGCCGTGCCCATGATAATCGGCGAAATACGGCGTTATCTGCGCGATAATAATTCCGTTCGAGTCAGCCGCTCCTTGCGTGACCTTGCCTACCGGGCAATGCAGGTGAAGGAGCGGCTGACCGCGGAATTGGGCCGTGATCCCCGGGTGGAGGAGATCGCCTCGGAGCTGGAGCTGCCCAAGGAATCGGTGGTGCTGGCTCTTGAATCCATCGTGGAGCCCATGTCGCTGTACGACCCGGTCTACTCCGACGGAGGCGACACCATCTATGTGATGGATCAGATAGGCGACAGCAACGACGACAACAACTGGCTGGGCGAAATGGCTTTGAAGGACGCCATCAGAGGTCTGGGTGAAAGGGAAAAGACCATTCTCACTCTTCGCTTTCTCAAGGGAAGAACCCAGATGGAGGTGGCCGCCGAGGTGGGAATATCTCAGGCTCAGGTCAGCCGGCTGGAAAAGGGAGCCATCAAAAAAATAAAGAAAACACTGGAATAGATCCGGGAAGAGGAATGACATGGCAGAGCTGAAGAAAAACCAGATAATCGAACTGACTATCGACGCCCTTGGGTCTCAGGGCGAAGGCATAGGCCGCCACGATGGCCTTGCCGTGTTCGTTCCGGCCACCGCGCCCGGCGACCGCATTGAGGCGCGGCTGCTCAAGGTGAAGAAGAACCTCGCCTACGCAAAGATCGAGCAGCTGCTGGAGCCCTCCGCCGACCGGGTGGAGAGCGGCTGCGGAGCCTTCCCTCAGTGCGGTGGCTGTGCCTACCGTCACATCAGCTACGAGGCCGAGTGCCGGGCAAAGGAGCAGCGGGTCATTGACGCCATGCGCCGCATAGGCGGGCTGGACATCGTGCCGGAAAAATTCATCGCCGCCGAAAGCCCTTCCCGCTACCGCAACAAGGCGCAGCTGCCCTGCCGGGCTGACCGGGACGGAGCGCCCTGCTTCGGCTTCTATGCCGGACACACTCACCGTGTGGTGCGCACCGACGACTGCGCCCTGCAGCCGGAGAACTTCCGCGCCCTTTCCGATGCCGTGGCGGCTTACATGACCGCCTGTCGTGTTCGTCCCTACGACGAGGAAAGACACGAGGGCGTAGTGCGCCATCTTTATATGCGCCGGTCGGTCTCCACGGGACAGACCATGGTGTGTCTGGTGGTCAACGGCGATTCCCTGCCCAAGGAAGAGCGCCTTGTGGAAATGCTCCGGGCGGCGGACAGCTCGGTCAGCGGAATACTCATCAATACCAACACCGAGCGCACCAATGTGATCCTCGGCGCACGCTGCCGCCTGCTGTGGGGCAGCGAGTACATAACCGATTCCCTTCTCGGCACCGACTTCCGCATTTCGCCTCTGTCCTTCTTTCAGGTAAATCCCGCTCAGGCCGAACGGCTGTACTCCGTGGCCGCCGAATACGCCGGCGTAAACGAGGATATGACTCTGCTGGATATGTACTGCGGCGCCGGTACCATCGGCCTGACCATGGCTCGCAGAGTAAAGAAGCTCATCGGAGTTGAGATAGTGGCTCCCGCCATCGAGGATGCCAAAGTCAACGCCGAGCTCAATGGCATCACCAACGCCGAATTCATCTGCGCCGACGCCGCCCGCGCGGCAAAGGAGCTCATCGACCGGGGAGAGCGCCCGGATGTGATAATCGTCGACCCGCCACGGAAGGGCTGCGACGAGGCTTTGCTTGACTCCATTGCCTTTGTCGCTCCCCAGCGACTGGTGTATGTTTCGTGCGATCCTGCCACCCTCGCCCGTGACTGCGCCCGGATGGGCGAGAGAGGATACACTGTACAGCGGCTGACTGCCGTGGATATGTTCCCGAGAACGAGCCATGTGGAGACGGTAGCTCTGCTGTCCAGAAAAAATGCCGGATGATGTGATACATATCGACTTGGACTTGGACGAGCTTGATATCACCTCTGTCGAGTCAAAGGCTACATATCAGGAAATACAGAGCTATGTGCTCGAAAACTACGGACTTAAGGTATCTACGCTGTACATTGCTCAGGTCAAACGCAAACTTGGTCTTGAGGTAGGAGAGAGCTATAATACAGCAAAGTCTGATGATGCGAAGGTGCCGGTATGTCCTCCTGAAAAGGAGAAGGCTATTACCGACGCAATGAAGCATTTTGGAATGATAAGTTGATGGTTTGTATCGAAATTTAAAGCCCGAGTCGGTCTGCTATATGGCAGCTGGTTCGGGCTTTGTGTTTATTGTGGAGCGGTGTTGTTGGCGTGGAAAAACTGCACGATTTGCGCTCCCAGCTGAGCTACGCCCCCAGATGTTATTAAATTGAGTATCAATAAAACTACGATGCTGTAGAAAGGAAACGAAATGGACGAAAACCGAACCATTTGCGCTCGCTGATGGTTCGGTTTTCGCCCGTGCGGGTGGGGAAGAACAGTTGCTAAAAATCCTCTTCTATTTCTTCTTCAGAAAATAACATCTGAACCAGATCCGGCAGAGTTTTGCTTTCATACAGCTTTGAGAAAGTAAAAAGCTCATCTTTGACATCAGCTATTCTTACGGTTCTGCCGCTTCTGCTGCTTAACATTGCAAAGCGTATCGCGGCTTCGACACCTCGCTTTGCGCAAAGTGGCTCCATTCCGGCGATGTCAAGCATGTTATTCAAGCTGTCAAGTGTTTCTCCGAGAAGCAGACCAAGAGTGATGAGCACTGTTCTGGACGGCGTTTCTCCTTTGGTTTTCAAAGTGCTGTATTGAGTGTTTATCAGCATTTTCGCGCTTTCGGATATGATATCATCATTAACCGCTTCAAAGGTAAATTTGTTCACTGTGTCTATCAGCTTGCCGTCATCGTTGCAATATGCAGAGTGTGCGACAGAGGCATCAATATACGCCAGCAGCAGATAGTTTCGAGCGACGAAATCACGCCAGTAATGACGCACATAGTCGAGCATATCTGCGTATTCGTCGCGGCAAAGAGAGTCAAGCATCGTCTCGGTTGGTGTAAGTGTGTCGGAATGCTTGCTTAGTTCGATGCGGAGTCTTTTGACCTCTCTTGATATTTCTTTTTTGTACTGCTGTTCAATACCAGTGATTGAATCGGGAGAAATAGCGTCTTCGCCAACTTGCTTAATCAGCTTTCGATATTCGGAAATAAACTCCTTCGGTAGCTTATCAGCTATCTCATCATACACACAGCGGTTCAGCTCGAACTGCATACGTTCGGCAAGTGCCTTGTGTTCGGAGAATTTGCCGTGGGTATTAATAAGGTGTATGTATGCCGCATCGCTGATGTTCTTGGGGTATAAACAGCCGTATTCACCTACACGCACGAGAAAACGGTTTGTTTCGGCAAGGTTCATTCCCAGTCCAAGCGCAATCTTGAGATATTGTGTGCGGCTGCGCGGCTCGCTTGTGCCGTCAAACCATCCGCTGACCTTATCGTTTCCTTTGCTTATGGAACATCTGAGGAGAAACTGCGATACGCTCAGACCATGGTGCTCGCGCAGAGCGTTGAGAGCGCGGCTGACGCTGACAAGTTCCTCGTCGTTTTCGCGGCAGAAATCAATGACCTGTTCGACCTCGGTCAGTTTATCGAGTTCGCCGGTAAGATAGTCTGTGTTAAGTGGCATAAATGCAGCCGCCTTTCGTTCTGATAAACAATATTCTACATCATTCTTTGTCGGTTGTCGATATGTTTATGCGGCATTGATGAAAAAACACACAGTTCAGCAAAATTCATATCCATTTGATACAAACGGCTGTTCACTTCCATAAATCTTTGTGGTATAATTCTGTTGTATAATCTGGTCAACAGCAAAGGAGGTAACGAAAATGGCGAATAAAGATATAATAGAATTCGGCAGATGCCCGGTGTGTGAGAGCGCAAAGCTCAAGCGAAAGGGCGACAAATTGGTGTGCGGCTCCAAGAACTGCGATTATGAGGAGCAGCTCTTTGGCAAAAAGAGCCTGAGCTGGCTTGCAAAGATGCGCGAGGACAGCGCCCTCTGGAAACGCAGTTTCTTTGACAATTATCCCGCGCCTATTTCCCACGAATACCACCGGCTGTACCTCATGTGCCGCCGCAGTCAGGTGTTCTGTCTGGTGTATCAGATCAAGGATATGTGCGAGGTACTGCTCAAGTTCCCGGTGCTGTGCGCCGCCGCGTATCTCAAGGATGATGCCATCACGAAGAAACTGGTGGAAAAACTGCCTTCCCTCGGTGACTGGAAAACCGTCTGCGACAATCTGCTGGAAAAGAGCGGGGGAGAGTATACCTACGCACTGC
>JAZSQO010000081.1:0-4742 GCA_045538015.1 Acutalibacteraceae bacterium
AGAACGCCGTGGAGTTTTTCGTCAGCTATTACGACTATTATCAGCCTGAGTCATATATCCCGACCACCGATACCTATATCGAAAAGGACAGCTCGGTCAACGACGAGATAGATAAGCTGCGCCACTCGGCAACGGCTTCCCTTTCCGAGCGTGACGATGTCATCATCGTCTCCAGCGTGTCCTGCATATACACCCTCGGCGACCCCATCGACTACCGTGAAATGATACTTTCCCTCCGTCAGGGAATGATAAAGCCGAGGGACGAGGTGCTTCACAAGCTCATTCAGCTTCGATACGAGCGCAACGACATCAGCTTCGTGCGCAACAAGTTCCGCGTGCGCGGCGATGTGGTGGAGATATTCCCTGCCTACTCCAGCGATACCGCCTTCCGGGTGGAATTCTTCGGCGACGAGATCGACCGCATATCCGAAATAAACGTACTGACCGGCGAACTCAAAGCCGTGGTCAGCCATGTGGCTATATATCCCGCGTCCCATTACATCGTTCCGCCGGATAAAATGCAGCTGGCGCTCAAAAACATCGAGGACGAGATGTGGGAGCGGGTCAAGTGGTTCAAGGAAAACGACAAGCTCATCGAAGCCCAGCGCATCGAGCAGCGCACTCTCTACGATATCGAGATGATGCAGGAGATCGGCTTCTGCCCGGGTATCGAGAATTATTCCCGTGTCATTTCCGGCCGCCCTGCGGGCAGCATGCCCTTTACGCTGCTGGATTACTTCCCCGACGACTTCCTGCTCATCGTGGACGAATCCCACGTCACCATCCCGCAGGTGCGGGCCATGCAGGCGGGCGACCGGGCGCGCAAGAAGAATCTGGTGGACTTCGGATTCCGTCTGCCCTCTGCATACGACAACCGCCCGCTGACCTTCGACGAATTTGACGGCAAGATCAATCAGGTGGTCTATGTCAGCGCCACTCCCGCCCAGTACGAGCGGGAGCAGAGCACCCAGATAGCCGAGCAGGTCATCCGTCCCACCGGCCTTCTCGACCCGGAAATTACCGTCAAGCCGGTGGAGGGTCAGATGGACGACCTTGTGTCCGAGATAAACAAAACCACCGATCAGGGCGACCGCGTGCTGGTGACCACACTCACCAAGAAGATGGCCGAGGATCTGACCGCCTATCTTGAAAAGCTGGGCATAAAGGTGCGCTACATCCACCACGCTGTCGACACCGTGGAACGCATGGAGATCGTGCGCGACATCCGCATGGGCGTGTTTGATGTTCTGGTGGGCATCAACCTGCTCCGCGAGGGTCTGGATATTCCCGAGGTGTCCCTTGTGGCCATCCTTGACGCCGACAAGCAGGGCTTCCTGCGCAACACCACCTCCCTGATACAGACCATCGGCCGCGCCGCCCGAAACGCCAACGGCCGGGTCATCATGTACGCCGATCAGGTGACCGAATCCATGGAGCAGGCCATCACCGAGACCGAGCGCCGCCGCGCCGTCCAGAAGGCCTACAACGAGGAGCACGGCATCACTCCCCAGACCATTGTCAAGAAGCTTCCGCAGGTGCTGGAGATCACCGCCAAGGAGAGCGTCACCGGCAAAAAGCGCAAGCTGACCCGCGCCGAGCGGGAGCAGCTCATCAACGAGCTTACCAAGCAGATGCGGGATGCCGCCAAGCTGCTCGACTTTGAGCAGGCGGCCTATCTGCGCGACCGCATCAGAGCCCTTGAGGCGGAAAATACCGGCGGCAGTCCGGTGGTGCCGTCAAAAAAGAAGAAAGACTAAAGATTGGATGTAACTATGTCATCAAAACGAATTTATATAAAAGGTGCCCGGGTAAACAATCTTCAGAATGTGGATGTGGAGCTGCCAAGAGACAAGCTGACCGTGTTCAGCGGTCTTTCCGGCTCGGGCAAGTCCTCGCTGGCCTTTGACACCCTCTACGCCGAGGGTCAGCGCCGGTATGTGGAGTCCCTGTCCTCCTATGCCAGAATGTTCCTCGGTCAGATGGAAAAGCCCGATGTGGACTACATCGAGGGTCTTTCTCCCGCCATTTCCATCGACCAGAAGACCACCTCCAAGAATCCTCGTTCTACCGTGGGCACGGTCACCGAGATATACGACTATCTCCGTCTGCTGTACGCCCGCATCGGCGTGCCCCACTGCCCGGTGTGCGGCCGGAGGATCGAGCGCCAGAGCATCGACCAGATCGTCGATCAGGTGCTCGAGCTGCCAGAGGGTACCCGCTTCCTCGTCCTCGCGCCCGTGGTGCGGGGCAAAAAGGGTACCCAGCAGAAGGAATTTGAAGCCGCCCGCAAGTCGGGCTTTGCCCGTGTGCGGGTGGATGGCAATGTCTACGATCTCACCGAGGAGATCAAGCTGGACAAGAACATCAAGCACACCGTGGAGATCGTAGTCGACCGCCTTGTGGCCAAGGAGGAGATGCGAGGCCGTCTGGCCGATTCCATCGAAACGGCATCCTCCATCGCCGGCGGCCTGACCGTCATCAGCGTTGTGGACGGCGAGGAGATTCTGTTCTCCCAGAATTACGCCTGCCCCGAGCATGGCGTCAGCGTGGAGGAGCTGGCTCCCAGAATGTTCTCCTTCAACAGCCCCTTCGGTGCCTGCCCCAAGTGCACCGGTCTGGGCATCTTCATGCGCCTTGACCCCGACCTGATAATTCCCGATATGAGCCTGTCCATCAACGGCGGAGCCATCAAGGCTCCCGGCTGGACAAACAGCGACGACAATTCCATCGCCCGGATGTACCTGCGTGCCCTCGCCGAGCATTACGGCTACACCCTCGACACGCCTCTGGGCGACTATTCCGACGAGGCCTTCAACGCCCTGCTCAACGGCACCAAGGGCACCAAGCTCAAGTGCGTGCGGGTGGACAGCTACGGAAAGCGCGCCTTCGAGAGCGAATTTGAGGGCATCGTCACCAACCTCGAGCGCCGCTACCGGGAAACCACAAGCTCGTGGATGAAGGCCGAGATAGAGGCCTACATGAGCGGCGTTCCCTGCGAGGAATGCCACGGCAAGCGCCTGAAAAAGGAAGCGCTGGCCGTCACCGTGGGCGAGCGCAGCATCGCCGACCTGACCGGCCTTTCGGTCAATGACGCCCTTGATTTCATCGACCGTCTGGAGCTTTCCGGCCGGGACAGCATGATCGCCGACTCCATCCTCAAGGAGATAAAGAGCCGTCTTGGCTTCCTGCGCAGCGTGGGACTGGACTACCTTTCCCTTTCCCGCGCGTCGGCCACGCTGTCCGGCGGCGAGAGCCAGCGCATCCGTCTGGCCACCCAGATCGGCTCCTGCCTGATGGGCGTGCTGTATATTCTGGACGAGCCCAGCATCGGTCTGCACCAGCGGGACAATGACAAGCTCCTGGAAACCCTGAGACATCTGCGCGATCTGGGCAACACCCTCGTGGTGGTGGAGCACGACGAGGACACCATCCGTGCCGCCGACTATATCGTCGAGGTTGGACCCGGAGCGGGCATCCACGGCGGTCAGATCGTCTATGCCGGCGATGTGAAGGGTATCATGGACTGTGAGCAGTCGGTCACCGGCCAGTTCCTTTCGGGCAAGCGGGTAATCCCCGTCCCTGAGAGCCGCCGCAAGGGCACCGGCAACAGCCTGACCATCCGCGGTGCCCGGGAAAACAACCTCAAAAATATAGATGTGACCATTCCTCTGGGGACGCTGACCTGCATCACCGGCGTGTCCGGCTCGGGCAAGTCGTCCCTTATAAATGAAATACTGTACAAGAGTCTGGCCTCTGCCCTCAACAGAGCCAAATGTCACTCCGGCGACCACGACGGCATTGACGGCGTGGAGCTTCTGGACAAGATAGTGGACATCGATCAGGCTCCCATCGGCCGCACTCCGCGCTCGAACCCTGCCACTTACACCGGAATGTTCACCGACATCCGCCAGCTGTACGCCCAGACTCCCGACGCCAGGACCCGCGGCTACGACGCCGGCCGCTTCTCCTTCAACAAAAAAGGAGGCCGCTGTGAGGCCTGCGAGGGCGACGGCATTGTCAAGATCGAGATGCACTTCCTCCCGGATATCTATGTGCCCTGCGAGGTATGCAAGGGCCGCCGATACAACCGGGAGACTCTGGAGGTCAAATACAAGGGCAAGGACATCAACGATGTGCTGGAAATGACCGTGGAGGAGGCGCTGACCTTCTTCGCCAACCAGCCCAAGATTCAGCGCAAGGTGCAGACCCTCTTTGACGCCGGCCTCGGCTACATCAAGCTGGGACAGCCGGCCACCACTCTTTCGGGCGGCGAGGCTCAGCGGGTCAAGCTGGCCACCGAGCTTGCCAAGCGCGCCACCGGCAGAACCATCTTCGTGCTGGACGAGCCTACCACCGGCCTGCACACCGCCGATGTCCAGCGGCTCATTGAAATGCTCCAGCGCCTTGTGGGCGACGGCAACACCGTGGTGGTCATCGAGCACAACCTTGAGCTCACCAAGACTGCCGACCACATCATCGACCTCGGCCCCGAGGGCGGCGACCGTGGCGGTACCGTGGTGGTAAGCGGCACTCCCGAGGAGGTGGCCGCCTGCGAAAGCTCCTACACCGGTCAGTACCTCCGGAAGCTGCTTGAGCAGTAAAAAGGCAACACCGCACAATTCCCGTTTTAGAACTTAAGCACGATCTTGCTTGCATCTTTTCCGTCATACTTCACAAAAATGCTCACCAATACACAAAGTATTGGTTCCGCTTTTTGTATCGTCTGACAAAAAATCTGACTG
>JAZSQO010000101.1:0-5502 GCA_045538015.1 Acutalibacteraceae bacterium
CAGTCAGATTTTTTGTCAGACGATACAAAAAGCGGAACCAATACTTTGTGTATTGGTGAGCATTTTTGTGAAGTATGACGGAAAAGATGCAAGCAAGATCGTGCTTAAGTTCTAAAACGGGAATTGTGCGGTGTTGCCTTATGTATATTCTATACTATTTTTGTTCTTTTCGCAACCGCTTTCGTCAGGTTTTCCGCACGGCCTTTTCCGGCGGCTGTTCCTGCCCATTTCTTTCTGCGAAAAATGACGATTTTGCGGGTAAAATATCATTGATTTAAGACCGCGCAAACGATATAATATATTTTGAGCAATTATGGGACGGTGACACAGCTTTATCATGAAAAACAAAATCGCGCAGATCTCTCTTCTGTTTTTTTCCGCCGCGCTGATAGCCGTTATCAGCGCCGTATATATCCCCGCCCGCATAGAGCGGGCCGCCATTGAGCGCCTGCGTCTGGGCGAGCTGCTGGACGAATCCGGCCCTCACGCCGTCTGGCTGGACGGCAGCGCTTCCCTCGCCGTGGAGTACCGGCCGGAAACCAAAAGCGCCGTTGTCAGCTGGGCAAGCGCCGACAGCTCGGTGGTCTCGGTCGACAGCTGCGGCATTATGACCGGACATCGGCTTGGCTCCACCGTCATCACCGCCACCGCCGGAAGCGGCGTGAGCGTTTCTCTGGCCGTGGAGGTTCTCCCCAAGCCTCTCCCCTCCGACTCCGACCTTCCCGCTCTTTACCACGACATTCCCATCGTCGCCAACGGAACCACTCCGCTGAACGGCGAGTATATACCGGAAAATCTCGTCGGCATCCCCTCCTACCTCCGGGTCAACAAGAACGGCATGACCATGACCGCTGAGACCCTCGAGGCCTACTCCCGCATGGCTCAGGATACGGAGAAGGCCACCGGTCAGCCGCTGATGCTCATCAGCGCCTACCGCAGCTACGCCACCCAGAAGCGACTGTACGACGAGGATGTCGCATATTATATGGCCAGAGGCTACGGCCGCGCCAAGGCCGAAGAGCTGACCGAGCGCTCCACCAACAAGCCCGGCCACTCCGAGCATCAGCTCGGAAACTCGCTGGACATCGGCACCATTTCATGGCTTCAGTATGACTTTGTCTATACTCCGGCGGGCAGATGGGTCACCGCCCACGCCCACGAATACGGCTTCATTCTCCGTTATCCGGCCGACAAGACCGAGATAACCACCATCGACTATGAGGCCTGGCACTTCCGCTATGTCGGCGTTGAGCACGCCACATATATCTACGAGCACGACTTGTGCCTCGAGGAATATATCGGCCTGCTCAGGCAGGCGGCGCTGGAGGCCGCCGAGTACGCTGCCGGCATTTCCGCGAGCAAATATCTTGCAGAAAACCCACAATAACGTAATATCATCAACAAATAATGCTTCAAGTTTTGTATTTGCTGAAAGGAATATATATCACATGGACATGAAAAAGACTATTCACGAGATCATTCTCAACGCTCTTGGGCAGGCTCTGAGCGAGGGCGAGCTGCCCGCCGAGCCCATTCCCGCCTTTGTAGTCGAGCAGCCCGGCGATCCCGCCCACGGCGACTTTGCCTGCAACGCCGCCATGGCCTCCGCCCGAGCCTTCAAGAAGGCTCCCCGCGCCATCGCCGAGATCATCGTAAAGAATATTGTTCTTGACGGAACCGGCATCGACCGCGTGGAGATCGCCGGCCCCGGCTTCATCAACTTCTACGCCGGCCCCTCCTATTTTGCCGGCGTGCTCAACGAGGTGGAGCAGCAGGGCGCCGAATACGGCTGCTCCGACTCCGGCAAGGGCAAGCGCGTGCTGCTTGAGTATGTTTCCGCCAACCCCACCGGCCCCATGCACCTGGGCAACGCCCGCGGCGGCGCTCTTGGCGACAGCCTTGCCTCCATCATGAAGGCCGCCGGCTATTATGTAGAACGTGAGTTCTATGTAAACGACGCCGGCAACCAGATCGAGAAGTTCGCCCTCTCTCTGGACATCCGCTATCAGCAGCTCATCAAGGGCGAGGACGCCGTTGAGATGCCCGAGGATTCCTACCACGGCGAGGATATCATCGACCACGCCAAGGCCTTCCGCGCCAAATACGGCGACGAGTGGCTGGAGAAGCCCGAAAAGGAACGCCGCGCCGAGCTGGTGAAGTTTGCCCTGCCCCTCAACATCGAGCGGATGAAGCAGGATCTGGGCAAATACCACATCGAATACGACAACTGGTTCTTTGAGAGCCTTCTGCACAACGAGGGCGAGGTCAAGGCAGTCATCGACAGTCTTTCCGAGCGCGGTCTTACATACGAAAAGGACGGCGCAATCTGGTACAAGGCCACCGAGTTCGGCGGAGAAAAGGACGAGGTTCTCGTCCGCAACAACGGCATTCCCACCTATTTTGCCGCCGACATCGCCTACCACCGCAACAAGTTCCTTACCCGCGGCTTTGACATCTGCATAAATGTGTGGGGCGCCGACCATCACGGTCATGTGGCCCGTCTGCGCGGCGCCATGGACGCCATCGGTCTGGACGGCTCCAAGCTGGAGATCGTTCTGATCCAGCTGGTCAACCTCATGTCCGGCGGCGAGCGCGTGCGCATGAGCAAGCGTACCGGCAAGGCCATTCAGCTGGCCGACCTGCTGGACGAGGTTCCCGTTGATGCCGCCCGCTTCTTCTTCGCCCAGCGCGAATCCACCTCCAAGATGGACTTCGACCTGGAGCTGGCCGTTCAGCAGAACTCCCAGAACCCGGTCTACTATGTCCAGTATGCCCACGCCCGCATCTGCTCCATCTTCCGCAAGTACGAGGAGAACGGCGGCAAGTTTGTGCCCGCCGGCCTGAGTGTTCTGGAGCGTCTGGGCGAGCCCACCGAGCTTGAGCTCATCCGCCACATCGCCGCCTTCCCCGAGGAGATAGCGGCTTCTGCCTCCGAGCGCGAGCCGGCCCGCATCGTCCGCTACACCACCGAGCTTGCCTCCAAGTTCCACAAGGCCTACAACGCCTGCCGCATCATCAGCGATGACGAGGAGCTGACTCAGGCTCGCCTGACCATGTGCGACTGCACTCGCAAGGTCATCGCCAACGCTCTGGCCATGATGCAGATCAGCGCTCCCGAGCGCATGGAGGAATCCGAGGGCTGATTCCGGAAATAAGCCAAATGGGCGCTCCAAGTTACCCGGAGCGCCCATTTTCAGTATTTTCTCAGTAACATATTACTATTTGTATTCGACTTTCGTCCTTTGGAGGGATAAATATGCAGTGGATCTGTCGGAAAGCCTCCCTTGAACTGACCTCCGCGCGCCAGCGTGCCGCGATCAT
The DNA here is from genome assembly GCA_045538015.1 of Acutalibacteraceae bacterium. Classification (GTDB taxonomy): domain Bacteria; phylum Bacillota; class Clostridia; order Oscillospirales; family Acutalibacteraceae; genus SIG598. The sequence continues at coordinate 3,322 of JAZSQO010000101.1, forward strand.
GGGCATACTCAATGTAACTCCCGATTCCTTTTCCGACGGCGGACTGCACTCGGACGCTGACGCCGCCGTTGCCCGCTTTGCCGAGCTCGGGGCTCAGGGCTGCGCCGTAGTTGACATCGGCGGGCAGTCCACCCGCCCCGGCCACACCGCCATTACCGCCGAGGAGGAGTGGAACCGCCTTTCTCCCGTTCTGACAAGGCTCGGAGCTTTACGGGAAGCCGACCGATCTCTGACGCTGATCTCCGTGGATACCTACTATCCCGAGGTGGCCGAGCGCGCCCTCGAGGCGGGAGCCGACATCATCAACGACGTTTCCGGCCTCGGCGACCCGGATATGCGGAGGATTATCGCCCGATACGGTGCCGGATGTGTTCTGATGCACTGGGAAGACATCACCGGAGAGGCCGCCCCGATTGCCGCCGTGAGAGACTTTTTCTCCCGCCGGGTAAAGGACTGCGTGGCTTCCGGCATCTCCCCGGAGCACATCTGCCTCGACTGCGGCATCGGCTTCGGCAAGACCCGGGAACAGGAGGTTCTTCTGCTGGAGCGCATGGGTGAATGCCGCGTAATGGGTCTGCCCCTGCTGGCTGCCGCTTCCCGCAAACGGGTCATCGCCCATCTCATGGGCGTCGATGTGCCGCCCGACCAGCGGGACGAGGCCACCCACCGCGCCCATCTGGCGGCGGTGATCTCCGGTGCGAATATGGTGCGTGTGCACGACGCGGAGGGTGCCCACCGGTCGCTGACAATATCATAATAAATGACCCTCGTCGGGCCTTTTGTCACGACGAGGGTCATTTGCTTATTCATACTATATAACCCAGCTTGGTCAGCAGCTCCGCGTGACGGTTTTCCAGATCGAGCACATCCTCGGTGACCCATACCTCGTTCCAGCCGTCCTCGGCGTACACTCTGGTCAGCCGACCATCCTCGATAATGAACCACCAGCGGTAGTGCCGTGTTTCGTACAGTCGGTCGTAGCTGTCGAAGGTAGGGAACCTCTCGGCGGCGGTCACGACCCTTCGGCCGTAGACATCCCGATATTCGCTGTCGCCGACCTGCCTGGCCGTCAGCTGGTCGAGGGACGCGTAGCTCCTCCCGGCCGCTTTAATGCCTGCGCGGCTCGGGAAGGTCACATTGCTTTCCTCCGGCACCCGGACAACGCAAGGCTCGCCCATGTCGTCTCTTTCCCGGCTTATCCACCGCAGACGGCGCGAGCCGCTGCTGTGGCAGCGATGGCTTACCCGCTCACCGTCGCCGGTTATCTCCATGACCAGACTATTCTCACGCTCTGTTTCGTCTTCAGCGATGTCCTCCCGGGGCACAGAGACCGTGTCCGGCTCCATTTCCTTTGCCGGCTGTCCCGCGCTCTCCCGGGCGGGCTTTTCTGCCTCTCCCTGCCCTTTCGCGCGCAGGCGCCACAGCGCCAAGTTCAGTATTATGATACAGAGCATAAACATAAAAATATATTCCATATTCCGGCATTCCTTCCGGCATTTATGGCCTCATTTTATCAGAATCGCGCGGCCTTGTAAAGTCAGCCGGCGGCCTTCCCCGTTTTCTGAAAATTAGCCCATTGTTCATCTGCCGTCCACACTTCCGCCGCCGGGAAAGGATATCATGGATGCAGCAACCTTTCGGGAACAAGTATTCCCGTTCTGTAAGGAGAAAAAATGGAAATAATCATAAGAGAATGCCGCGCGGAGGATGCCCGCGCCATCCACGAGCTTAACCGCGCGGAAATGGGCTACGACTACCCTCTCTCCGACACCGAAGCCCATCTCCGGCGCCTGCTGGCCGACCGGGCCCACAGAATATACGTCGCCGTTGCCGACGGGCAGGTAGCGGGCTACATTCACGCCTGCGACTACGACCTGCTCTATGCGCCGCCCATGAAGAACATCATGGGCATCGCCGTCTCGGGCGAATACAAGCGCCTTGGCATCGGCTCGGCGCTGATGCGGCAGGTGGAAGTCTGGGCCGCGCAAACCGGCGCTCAGGCTATCCGCCTTGTGTCGGGCGAGAGCCGAACCGTCGCCCACGAATTTTACCGCCGTCAGGGCTTTGCCGGCGGGCGCCGGCAGGTGGACTTCAAAAAGCCGATAAGTTGACCCGTGGAGAGTGAATTTTTCGCACAATTTCCACCTTGACGCCCATAATATGATATTATTCTCCTCTTTT
>JAZSQO010000188.1:0-14693 GCA_045538015.1 Acutalibacteraceae bacterium
CAGTCAGATTTTTTGTCAGACGATACAAAAAGCGGAACCAATACTTTGTGTATTGGTGAGCATTTTTGTGAAGTATGACGGAAAAGATGCAAGCAAGATCGTGCTTAAGTTCTAAAACGGGAATTGTGCGGTGTTGCCTAAGATGATTTTCGGAGTATTTCTCCCTTTTTGGAGGTCAATATGAGCAAGAAGAATCCCGCCGGTGTCAAAGGCGCCATATCGCCCCGCAAGGCCATGCTTGTGACCGTGCTCAGCTTTGCCGTCGTTCTGGCCGGAGTGCTGTTCACGCTGATGGGCACCCGGTATGTAATCAACGACGACATGACCTGGTCGGTGTCCGGCTACGAGGGCCTTTCCGAGGATGTCACCATTCCCGATTCCCGGCTGGGAATGCCGGTGGTCAGCGTTTCCCGGCAGGCCTTTTTCCTCGACGACATCCGAAGCGTCACACTCGGAGCCAACATAACCGAGCTGGACAGCTATGCCTTTTACGGCTGCGCTGAGCTGGAATCGGTGACCCTGAACGACGGCCTTGTTACCATCAGGGATCTGTGCTTCAGCGAGTGCACGGCTCTCAGGGAGATCTGCATTCCGGACACCGTCACCTTCATTCATCCCAATGCCTTCAACGGCTGCGAGGAGCTTACCATTATCGCTTCCGAGGGCAGCTACGCCGCCCAGTACGCCGCCGAATGCGGCATCCGCTGGGAGGCCCCTTCCGCCGACTTTTCCGGCTGACCCCAGGGCGGCTGTTATTCTTGACTTGACCACTCATGTATGCTATACTGCTTAATAATCAGTATGCAGACAAAACCTTGCCGATACAACTCCCCGGCGTATGCGTTTTGGGCTTGAATCACAAGCGCACGAGGCGTGTATGCCGGGCTGATTTTCGTTCTGGGAGCTGTTGATTTCTTCAGCCCTCCCCGACTATTTCAAAACGGAGGAACGACACCCTTTCCCTTTCGGGTCACGGTGCCGGCATCATTTTATGGAATGGGACAGAAGAGCCGGTTATCCGCCTGCCCGCAGCCGAGCCGCGGGAGGCACCTTCTCCGGCTATATAGCAGGCGCGGCAGCGCTTCTGCTGTTGATACTCAATATCATTCTGACCTCGGCCATGCCGTCGGATCCCGCCTGCCTGACCGTGCTGGCGGAATATCCCCTCACCCTTTCCGGCGCTCCTGTCCGGGAGAAGGATTCTCTCTCCGACTCAATGGACGACTACAAGCTGTTCACTGAAACGGCCATGAACAACTTGGGCAGCGGTGTTCGTCCCTATGCCTCCTTTGAGTGCGGCGCTCCCGTTACTCTGGACGCCTTTGTGGCCGCGGACAAGCTCTCCACGGCTCAGTTCGTCACCGACATCCGTTCTCTGCCGCTGAACACCGTGGGCTATTTCCCCGTTGAGATAATGAGCGGCGGAGAGGTTTACCGGAGCATCCTCATCGTCTCCGACACCATCGCGCCCTCCTTCTCCATGAAGAGCGCTCAGCTGTGGCTGGGCCAGACCATCACTCCCGAGGACATGATCGTCACCTCCGTGGACGCCACCGAGGTCTCCTTCTGGTTCGAGCAGGAGCCGGCCTTTGCCGTTCCCGGAACCTACGATGTCACTGTGATCGCCCGGGACATGGGCAACAACACCTCGGCGGCCACCGCCGTCCTTACAATAGTCGCTGATACCGAGCCGCCGGTCATAACCGGCGTGACCGACCGCACCGTCTACATCGGTGACACCGTGCAGTACAAGGAGAATATCACCGCCACCGACAACCGGGACGGCGAGGTGGAGGTTTCCGCCGATATCCGGGGCGTCAACCCCAACGAGGAAGGCACCTACACGGTCACCTACACCGCCACCGACAGCACCGGCCTGACCACCACGGCCACCGCTGTCTTCACCTTCTCCTACACCAACGAGGATCGCCAGCTCATGAAGCTGGAGGAGCTGCTTGACCCCATCGCCGAAAGCCTCTTCAAGGAGGACATGACCGAGCGCCAGAAGGCCAAGGCCATCTACAACTGGGTGCGCAAGAATGTCAACTATGTGGGCACCTCCGACAAATCCAGCTGGTACGCCTGTGCCCTTGAGGGTCTGACCACCAAGAACGGCGACTGCTACACCTACTTTGCCCTTTCCAAGGCCCTGCTCACCCGGGCCGGTCTTGAGAATGTGGACGTCATCCGCAAGGATTCGGCATGGCATCCACGCTCCAAGCACTGGTGGAACATGGTCAAGGTGGACGGCAGCTGGTATCACTTCGACGCCACTCCCCGTTCCGACGAATCCACCTTCTTCCTTGTGACCACCAGGGAGCTGCTTGAGTACTCCAACACCAACCTTTATTCCCACGACTTTGACCCCGCGGACTATCCGCAGACACCATAAAGCCACTGCTTACGAATGGAGACACAGCCGAATGAAGACACTCGGAGTTATCGGCGGGCTGGGTCCAATGGCCACGGCGCTTTTCATGCGGCAGATAACCGCCATGACCGACGCCGCCTGCGACCAGCAGCACATCGACATGATAATCCGCAGCATCCCCTCCACTCCCGACCGCACAGCCTTCCTGCTGGGCAGCAGCCAAGACGACCCGCTGCCGCCAGTGCTCAGCGCCGCCCGGAAGCTGGAGGAGGATTCCGTTGCCTGCATCGCCATCCCCTGCGTGACCATGAGCTGCTTCATGCCCCGGCTTCGCTCGGCGCTGAACACCACCGTTCTGGACATCGTGGAGGAGACCGCCGACTGCCTTGAGCGCGCCGGAGTGGGCTGCGCGGGCATCATGGCCACCGACGGCACCGTTCAGTTCGGATATTTTCAGCGCGCCCTTGAGCAGCGCGGCATAAAGGCCGTGGTTCCCGGCGAGGATATGCAGGCCTTTGTGCGCGATATCATCTTCTCCAATGTAAAGAAAAACCTGCCGGCGGACACCGACCGGTTCTTTGCCGCCGCCGACTCCCTGCGCAGTCAGGGCGCCGAATGCGTCGTGCTGGGCTGCACCGAGCTTTCGGTGGTCAAGCGCGACCACGAGCTCGGCTCCGGCTTTATCGATGCCCTTGAGGCGCTGGCCTCCCGCTGCGTCACCGAATGCGGCGCCCGGCTGCTGCCCCGGTATCAGAACATCATCACCTGACGGATCGAGGCCGAATTATGCAGACAAACTTACTTGAATACCTCGAGGCGACAGCGCCGAAATACGCCCACAAGCTGGCCTTCTCCAACGGAGAGACCGGCGTGACCTTTGAGCAGGTATACAATTACTCCCGCTCCGTGGGCACAGCCATCCATCAGCGCGGGCTGTATTCCAGGCCCATCGTTGTGTTCATGGAAAAATCCCCGGCAGCCGTTTGCGCCTTCTTCGGCGCAGTGTATGCCGGGTGCTATTATGTCCCTCTGGACGAGGAGATGCCCCGCCACCGCATCGAGCTTATCCTTGATAATCTCAAGCCGGAAATGATAATCTGCGACCAGAAGACCGCTCCCATCGCCGCCGAGCTGGGCTGCGCGGGCATCAGCCTTTTTGACGAGCTTATCTCCACTCCCGCCGACGATGCCGCCCTTGCCCGCATCCGGGAAAAGGCCATCGACTGCGACTGTGTGTACATAGTGTTCACCTCCGGCTCCACCGGCGTGCCCAAGGGCGTTGCCGCCTGCCACCGGTCGGTCATCGACTACATCGAGAATCTCTCCGAGGTGCTGCAGGTCAGCGAGGACACCGTTTTCGGCAATCAGGCGCCCTTCTACTTTGACGCCTGCCTCAAGGAGCTGTATCCCACCATCAAGTTCGGAGCCACCACCTACATCGTGCCCAAGGCGCTGTTCATGCAGCCCGTGGCTCTGGTGGAGTTCCTCAACAAGCACAAGATAAACACCATCTGCTGGGTGGTCTCCGCCCTGACGGTCATCTCCGGTCTGGGAGCCTTCCGGGAGATCACTCCCGAGACTCTGCGCACCGTGGCCTTCGGCAGCGAGGTGTTCCCCATCAAGCAGTTCAACCTCTGGCGCGGCGTTCTGCCCGAGGCCCGGTTCATCAATCTCTACGGCCCCACCGAGGCCACCGGCATGAGCTGCTATTATCTGGTCGACCGGGATTTCGCCGAGGGCGATGTCATTCCCATCGGCCGCCCCTTCCGCAACACCGGCGTTATCCTGCTGGGCGAGGAGGGCGGAGAGGCTGCCGAGGGTCAGCCCGGCGAGCTGCTTATCCGGGGCACTCCGGTCACTCTGGGCTATTACAACGACCCTGAGCGCACCGCCGAGGCCTTTATCCAGAATCCTCTGAACAGCGCCTACCCCGAAACGGTATACCGCACCGGCGACATCGTGCGCCGCAACGACCGGGGCGAGCTGGAATTCATCTCCCGCAAGGATCACCAGATCAAGCACATGGGCCACCGCATCGAGCTGGGCGAGATCGAGATCATCGCCGCCGGAGCCGAGGGCGTTGCCCACGCCTGCTGCGTCTTTGACGACACAAAGAAAAAGCTGGTGCTCTTCTACACCGGCGAGGCCGAATCGGCCGGACTGGTCACCTACATCAAGGGCAAGCTCCCCCGATACATGACTCCCAACGCGGTCATCCGTCTGGAGCAGATGCCCTTCACTCCCAACGGAAAACTCAACCGGAGACTGCTCAAGGAAGACTACATCTCCGGCAAGTACAGATGAAAGGACGATTGAACGATTATGGAATATTCTGAACTGATTGCCAAGCTCAGCGAGCTGCATCCCGAGGTGGATTTTGAAAAGGAGGACAAGCTGATCGACAACGGCGTCCTCGATTCCTTCGATGTTGTCACTCTGGTGGCCGAGCTGGGCTCCGAGTACGATGTGGTAGTCCCCGCCGGCAGGATCGTTCCCGCCAACTTCAACTCCGCCCGCGCCATGTTTGAAATGATCCAGGAGCTTGAGGACGAATAATCTAATAACAAAGGAATTCTGAAATGTCTTTTGCATCCTATGAATTCATCCTTTTTCTCGCCGTCACTCTCACGGCCTATTATCTGATCCCCAAGCGGTTTCAGTGGATGCTTCTGCTGGCGGCCAGCTATGTTTTCTACTTCTTCGCCGGCTGGAGCTGCCTTGTGTACATAACCGTCAGCTCGGCGGCAAGCTACTTTGCCTCCCTGCGCATACACGGCGTCAACGCCGAGCGCTCGGCCTACCTCAAGGCCAACAAGGCCACACTGACGCCCGAGCAGAAGAACGAGTACAAGGCCAAGATGAACCGCCGCTGCCGCTGGTGGTTTATCGGCGCGCTGGCGGTTAATCTGGGCATACTGTGCGTGCTGAAGTACACCAACTTCACCATCGCCAACATAAACTCCCTCTGGTCGCTGTTTGGCGGCGAGGGCGGCCTTGATTTTGTATCCATCGCCTTGCCTCTGGGCATTTCCTATTATACCTTCCAGTCGGTGGGATATCTCATCGACATCTGGTATAAGAAATACGAGCCGGAGAAAAACTTTTTCCGCTTTGCCCTCTTTGTCTCCTTCTTCCCTCAGCTCATCCAGGGCCCCATATCCCGCTACAACGAGCTTTCCCTCTCGCTGTATGAGGAGCATTCCTTTGACGGCAAGACCTTCTCCTTCGGTATGCAGCGCATACTCTGGGGCTTTTTCAAAAAGCTGGTGGTCGCCGACCGGCTGGCCATTCTGGTCAACGAGCTGACCGGCAATCCCGACCAGTACAAGGGGATCTTCGTGGTGGCGCTGATGTTCTTCTACGCCATCCAGCTGTATGCCGACTTCACCGGCGGCATCGACATCACCATCGGCATCGCCCAGGCCATGGGCATCAAGGTGGCGGAAAACTTCATCCGTCCCTTCTTCTCAAAGAACATCGAGGAATACTGGCGCCGCTGGCACATCACCATGGGCAGCTGGTTCCGCGACTATGTTTTCTATCCCCTGAGCGTAAGCAAGTTCATGCTCAAGCTCTCCAAGAATGCCCGCAGCAAGCTGGGCATGGAGCTGGGCAAGCGGGTGCCCGTCTATGTTTCCACCCTCATCGTGTGGTTCGTGACCGGCATCTGGCACGGTGCCAGCTGGAACTTCATCGTCTGGGGCGTGCTCAACGGAGTGGTGATCATCATCTCTCAGGAGCTGGTTCCGCTGTACGAGCGCTTCCACTCCCGCTTTGCCTTCAGCAACACCAGAGCCTACGAGGGCTTCGCGGTCATCCGCACCTTCTGGCTGATGTGCTCTTTGCGCCTGCTGGACTGCTACCGTGATGTGCCCATGACCTTCCGGGCCTTCGGCACCATCTTTACAAAGCTCAATCCCGGCGCCCTCTTTGACGGCTCCTTCCTTGAGCTCGGCCTTTCGGGCGCCGACTACGCCGTGGTGGCCTTCGGAGCCGCTCTGATGCTGACGGTCAGTCTCCTCGGCCGCCGTCGTTCGGTGCGGGAGCAGCTGTGGGAAAAGCCGGCCGCCGCCCGCTACGCGGTGTGCATCGGTCTCTTCGTGCTCACCCTCGTGCTTGGTGCCTACGGCATCGGCTACGACGAGACCCAGTTTATCTACAACCAATTCTGACCATGATCTTTTCAGGAACGGAGCGTGAACAACGGGCTTGAAGCGCAAAATACTGAGCTTGGCTGCCGCTGTGGCAAGCTGCCTGCTGATCGTTTTTCTGCTGCAGGCGCTGCTGGTACCCAAGTATATGAGCGACATTCCCGAGGGAGCGCTCATTGCCGAATACTACAAGGAGACCACCGAGCACGATGTCATTTTCATCGGCGACTGCGAGGTCTACGAAAATTTCTCTCCCGTGACCCTCTGGGAGGAGCAGGGAGTGTCCAGCTACATAAGAGGTTCACCCCAGCAGCTCATCTGGCAGTCCTATTATCTGCTGGAGGACACCCTGAGGCATGAAACTCCCGAGGTCGTGGTGTTCAACGTGCTTTCCATGAAGTACGACGAGCCCCAGAGCGAGTCCTACAACCGGCTGACCCTTGACGGCATGGAGCTTTCCATGGCCAAGCTCCGGGCGGTGCGGGCCTCCATGACCGAGGAGGAGGACATGATAACCTACCTTCTCCCCATCCTGCGCTACCACTCCCGCTGGAGCGAGCTGACCGGAGAGGATTTCCGATATATGTTCCGCCGGGATCTCAAGTCCCACAACGGCTTTGTGATGCGGGCCGATGTCAATCCCGCTCAGGGCTTTCCCGAGCCGGCACCGCTGGGCAACTACGCCTTCAGCGATATTTGCTGGGACTATCTTGACAAGATGACCGAATTATGCAAAAATAACGATATTGAGCTCATTCTCATCAAGGCTCCCACCCTCTACCCTCACTGGTACGAGCAGTGGGATCAGCAGATCGTGGACTACGCTCAAAGCAACGGTCTTCGCTACATAAACATGATAGATATCGCCGAGGAAGCCGGGGTGGACATGACCAACGACACCTACGACCGAGGCCTGCACCTCAACCTCGCCGGTGCCGAAAAGCTGACCTCCTGGTTCGGCAACTACCTCGTGGAGCAGTGCGGTCTTGAATCCAAGGCCGGCGATCCCGGGCTTTCGGCTGTGTGGGAGGAAAAGTGCCGCTTCTATTATGAAATGGAAGCCGACCAGCAGCGCGAGCTGGAAACCTACGGCTGCCTTGTGAGCTACTGACAAACGCGATGCGATGGCATCGTTAAAAGGAAAGGATTTTTAACATGAAAAAGCTTGTCCGTATCATCAGCGTTCTTTGCCTTGCCGCTATGATGTTCACCTTTGCCGCCTGCGGCGGCGATGCTCCCGCCGAGCCCACTCCCGCTCAGCCCGGCACCACCGAGAATGTGGGTGCTCCCTCTGCTTCCGGCAGCAAGTACGTCTTCTCCTACTACGGCACTCCCATCGCAGTCGGCTCCGAGATGGCTCCCATCCTCAGCGCCGTTGGCGAGCCTCTTTCCTACTTCGAGGCTGAGAGCTGCGCTTTCGAGGGTCTGGACAAGACCTACACCTATGTTGACTTCGTGGTCATCACCTATCCCGACGGCGAGACCGACCGCGTTTCCACCGTCCGCCTGACCGCTGACACCGTTTCCACCGCTGAAGGCGTTGAGATCGGCAACACTCTGAGCGATGTGGTCGCCGCCTACGGCGAGAACTATGTGCAGGATGTCAACTCCTACACCTACACCGACGGCAACACCAAGCTCATGTTCATCCTTGAGAACGATGTTGTCACCTCCATCACCTACGCGATGGTCTAAGAAGAATATCATATAGTTCCTCAGTCCCCGGAAGCTGTTATAGCTGCCGGGGACTTTTGTTTGCTCCCGGTGGAAAACTCTGTTGAATAATCCTCCGTATCCGGCGGATCACGCCGGTTTCCTTGCCCTTGATTGGGGAAAAGTCAATTTTGGAGCACTCACCGTATATAATCGGAAAATGGCTTAACGGCGCGGTTTTTGCCCTATAGTGTCTTATGATCCCGGAAACATAATACGGACTCCAAATTGGAAAAACTCCCGCAAAGCCGACAACTGTGCGCCTTGCGGGAGTTTTCACACTTTCCACCGGGTTTTCCACATCATTTATGTCAACGGCACCTTTTCACCCTCTGCGTTTGGTCGGTATATCGGTGCATATCAGGCGGTGAAAATGGCAATAATGACCATACAACAATCGGTGGGCGACGCTGGCACCGGAACGGAGGAAAGGCATGATTCGAGGCGTAAGCAGGTATTCGGTGGAGATAACCGGCACGGGCAGTCCCTATTTTGAGCGAGCCATATGCTTTGTGCGCCCTCAGTTCGCGCGGATGGAGCGGATGGATCTCCACCGGGCGGCGCTTGAGATGCTTGACCGGCTGGACGGCGATGTTGAGCCTGCCCACGAGGATGACCCTCCCCGGGAGCTCCCCGTCCGGGCACCTCTGCAGCGGCTGCGAGCCGCCTTGCCTCTGGTCATATCCGGTCTGACCGGTGCCGCCGCGGCCTTTCTGTTGTGTCTGCTGGTGGTGTGACAGTCATACACCGGGGACGAGCGCATATAAATCTGGCGTATTGAATTATCGGGAGGTATCTTTATGGATTACACCATGGCGAGCGGGCGCAGGCGCATGGGTCTTGGAGAGCGGATGCGGCAGGTGCTGAGCGGCCTCGGAGGCACGGTGTTCTGCTTTGCTCTGGCTTTTCTCCTCCACTTTGCCTACAGCTGGAGCGGGGAGATTCGTTTTGCGGCCATTTTCGCTCTGGCCAACGAAAGCGTGTGGGAGCACGTCAAGATTCTGCTGTGGCCTTTTCTGCTGTGGAGCTTTGCCGAATACTACATCCTCAGGCCGGATACGCGGCGGCTGGTTGTCGCCCGGACCGCCGGAGCGTATATCGTCGCTGTGCTGACCATCTGCGTTTTCTACATCTACACCGGCGTGCTGGGCCGCCCGGTGTTGTGGTTCGACATTCTTTCGGCGGCGCTGTGGCTGCTGGTCGGAGAGATAATAAGCCTGCGGATCCTCAACGCCCGGTGGGCGACCAAGGACTACTATATCGTCGCTCTGGCCGCCATGGTGCTGCTGGTGGTCATGCTGCTGTGCTTCACGGTCAGCCCTCCCCGGCTGGGACTTTTCGCCGACCCGGTCACCGGCCTTTACGGGCTTGAGGTCATGCCGTAGCCGGAGATTCTGTAATATCAAAGCCTGATATTGCTGATTGTAGTCTGTATTTTGTATTATATATCAATTTTAATCCTATTCGTATTATCTCATTGACACACCAGCCTTTCGGAGGTACAATCGGGGCAAGCCAATAACCTGCACCCGAGGAGGGATAATACATTGAATCTGACAAAACTCAGCATATTCATCAGCATGATCCTGCGCCATCGTCCCGAGGTCATAGGTATCGCTCTGGACGAGCACGGCTGGGCTGATGTGGAGCAGCTGATAGACGGAGTGCGCCGCCACAAGGAGCCGGCCTTTGACCGGGCCGCCCTTGACGAGATAGTGGCCACCGACAATAAACAGCGCTATTCCTACAGCGAGGACGGCACTCTCATCCGTGCCAATCAGGGCCACTCCATTCCCGTGGATGTGGAGCTGCCTCAGGCCGAACCGCCGGAGTTTCTCTGGCACGGCACCGGCGAGAAGTATGTGCAGTCCATCGACCGTCAGGGATTGCTGCCCCGAAGCCGGCTGTATGTGCATCTGTCCGCCGATATGGACACCGCCCGCGTCGTTGGCAAGCGCCACGGCAGGCCGGTGATATACCGGGTACACACCGGACGGATGGCGGCGGAGGGATATATCTTCTTCCGCTCGGTCAACGGCGTATGGCTGACCAAGACCGTGCCGGTAGAATATCTGGAGAAGACGGAGGACTGACCCTCGTCCCTTGCACAGCATAAATTAAGCGCGTTCCTCAGTACGAAAGGGTACAGAGGAACGCGCTTTTTTCTGTTCTGTTACTCCTCGCAGTGTTTTCTTCCGCTGAGAAGGAAGCCTGCGATCATACCGACCAATACACCGGCACCGATGCCAATGCCCGCGGACAGACCGGCCAGCTTGGCAAGAACCAAGCCTAAAGCCGCTCCGACGCACATTCCGCCGGCCACTCTCCGGCCGGTGGCTTTATCCTTTACTATGCGCTCGTAGTTGGCCAGTATCACGGCCAGCAGAGTGGCAAGGAGCACCCAGGGCAGTGCCGCTAAAATAAAATCCGTGATGTTTTCCATTGTCTGATTCTCCCTTTAGTCAATCTCGAAGTGGAGCTTCATCTCACCGCCGGCAAAGTCGGAGAGGTATATTCTGTATTCTCCTCTGCTGAGGAGCAGACGGACATCCTCCTCGCTGATGTCGTCGCCGGTGACGGTATATACGGTCTCTCCTGCGGCATTCACTACGGAGACCGTGACGGGCGCGTCGGCCTTGATTTCAGCGTCGATATGGTAAAGGTCGGGATATTTTACCTCGGCGGTATTCCAGAGCACCGCCTCCTCGAGCTGTGCGGGAATGGCGTCCATATACTCCGCGGTCATGTCGCAGTTCATGTTGGGACGGTTGGCAGCCAGCACGCCGTAGCCCACCGCACAGGTGATTATGAACAGCAGGAATACGGGCATCAGCCAGTTGTCTCCCCTGCGGCTCTTGTTCTTGTCCGGGTTTCTCATAATGGAAACGCCCCGGATGAACACGGCCAGAATGGCGATGTATTCCAGCAGGATGGCCAGCGTCGGCAGCGAGGGACGCAGCACCATATGCACCAGCTGCAAGGCCGTGAATATGGATGCGAACACCAGCACGAAGATTCCCAGCTTTGCCCAGCGGTTGTTCATCTCCTGCAGAGAGGAGCGGTCGGAGAATATCTCGTATTCCTCCTCGGGCAGAGCGGGATCGTAGGGCTTGCGGAAGTAGTGCCAGCCGTTGAAGGTGGAGTTGATATACTCCCAGCCAAACTCACGGAAGCTCTCCACATACCGGGGGCGATCCTTGAGGTCGGGCTGGTAGTCCAGCTGATAGCGGTAGACGATGCTGTCGTCAAACTTGAAGCGGCTGGAAAAGGAGCCGCCCTTCACCAGCTGCCATCCCTTTTCCGACTGGGCGTTGAGGTCGTCGATCTCCCGCTGATAGTTCCACGCCGAATATAATCTGTGGGTGGTCTTGTACTCTTTCATTTCTTACTCCTCCGCGCTTTCAAGCATTCTTCTCAGCCGGGCGATCTCGTTGCTCAGGGCTTCCTTGCCGCTGTCGGTCAGGCTGTACAGCCGCTTGCGCTCGGTGCCCGGCTCGTCGGACATCACTTCGGTGATCCATCCCTTTTTCATCATGTTTGTGGTGGCTCCGTACATGGTTCCCGAGCCTATTTTGACATCTCCGCCCGACAGCCGCTCGGTCATCTGCATAATGCCGTAGCCGTGGCTGGCGCCTTTGGAAAGGCACAGCAGGATGTAATAATAGCTCTCGGACAAAGGTTCGCTTTTTTTCACTCTGTTCACTCCTGTTCTTTGTTGTCGTCGTTCTTGCTTTCCTTTGTGTGCTCCGCCAGCGCGCGGACGGTAAAGATGATGACCACAACGATAGCGATCGACAGGGCAATGCCGATGATGTGGATGACGATATCTGGGAGAGCCCCGTCAAAACGGCCCAGATTCATCATCAGCAGCGATAGGCACATGATTATCATACTCATCAGTGCCAGCTTGTTGTTTCTCTTTTCCATAATGATCCTCCTTTGTTGATTGTCTGAATTTCTCTGATTTCGATGGCGGCGGAAGTGTGTCGCTCGCCGTTATGTCGTTGTTCGCTATGTCGTCCGACGACACTATCATACCACGACATATGTCGTCTGTCAACATAGTTTTGAAAATTTTTTTGCGGCGCTGTTCCTGGCCTCATAAACAGAGCGCCTCCCGCGGGCATTTTTGCGGGAGGCGCTCTGCATTTATCAAGAGGTAAAAACCGTTGTATTATTCTTCTGTCAGGCCGTCCATTCGGCTTTCGATAAGAGCCTGAGTGGCAATGTCCATTTCCTCAATCAGTGATGGGGCAACAGCAAATTCCAGTGCATCCTTCACATCCATACTCAGAGTCCAATGAAACTCATCCCCTGCATAGTCAAATCCGACGGGGAGCATAAGATGCTCTTTGCCGTCCTTGTCGTAGAACACAATGCTGCCCTCGTGCAATTCCATCGGCTCGCCATTCAGGGTCACGCCGTCCATGGTACACAGTCTGTTGACCGGCTTTATGCCGCTGTCGTAAAGGTGCTCGGCGTCATTGTCGGTGTAATAGAGATGCTCAAAATCCAGATGGGAGGAAACAATCTCAATCAGCTTGTTTACACGCCATTGGCTGGTCTGGATCGTCTCTGTGACATAGGTGATCTCGTTGCCTTCCCGGTCGACAGCACCGGTGGTGATCTCCATGGTGCCGTCCGCGTAGACAGTGTATTTATAGCGGTAGCAGGCAGCCGGATCCATATCCAGCTCATCCGTGAACAATATGCCTTTCCTTGTAGGCTCATAGGAAAGCACGGTGTGCTCAAAGGATATCCCAAGCTCCTCCGTTCTGATCGCGTTTGTCCGGTCGTGGATGGCATCTCTGGTGTCGTCCACAAGATCGGTATAGTCGTCGTAGGGTACAAGGGCAAATATCTCTTGGAAGACCGCGTCATACCGCTCGTTTTCTATGGGATTTATGCCGCCGCACTGATGCACGGCGTTACCGTTCCCGTCAAAGAGATAAAGCTGCTGCTCCACGGCAAAGCTGTGATCCTCCGGCTCGAGCTGGCCGAGGCTGAGAATGCTGTTGTCGCGGAAGGCCTGTATGACCGCCTCCCTCTGCCCTTCGGTCACACGGAACTCGCGTTCCTCGATCACATCTATCTTCACGCCGTCGTAGTCGTAGCCGCCGGTATAAGCCTCCAGACGGTTGTCGGCAAAGAGGGTGTAGACTATGGAAAACCTGCCGCAGCAGAAGCCGTATTTGGGCGATATCTCCAGCCGGAACACTATGTTGTCGTAGGATACACCCTTCTCCTTTTCCAGCCGCTCACCATCCGACAGGAACAAGCCTGTTCCGCAGCCCGTGAAAAGCGCCAGCACACTGAGCAGACACAGAACCATCGCTGTGATTTTGATAACTTTCTTCATTTTCCGAATTCTCCTTTTCTTTTTGTCAGATTATCTCTGTGGCTACATATTAATATTTTGTTCATATTTTGTCAATAGTTATTTCATTTTTCGTTAAATATTTTGCAACATTTAGGGCTAAAGGGATAAAAAACAGGGCCGCCGTTTTGCTCGGCAGCCCTCAGCCATTCATTTTTTCTATCAGAGCGAGAATTATCTTCTGCTGTTCCTCATCCAGTCCCGCCCAGCGGCGAAGCAGCTCCCTCTGTGCGTCGGAGAGAGAGACCGGCTCCTCTTCCCCGGCAAAGAGCTGGGAAAGGGTGATGCCGAAAGCGTCGCATATCTTTTCCAGCGACGGAACGGTGGGGATCATATTCTTGCGGTACCACGAGGATATGGTCGACTGCGGCAGGCCGGAGCGCTCCGCCAGCTGATATTCCGTCCAGCCCCGCTCGATACGGTACCGGGTGATGGCTGAAAGAATGTCCTTCATGGCGTTTCCTCCTTTGTGGCGTTTCGTTAATTATACTTCAATACATCGTTGTAAATTAGCAATTTAAATCGTATAATAATAACGATATACGCAATTGTACGAGCCAATAGGTATGCTGTTGACAGCGCCGATTATCTGATTGCATATCTCCGGTATACCACCGGGAATTCTGCAAAGCTGGTGAGTTATGCCCGCCAAAAGGAAAAAATCGGTCAAATAGTAATTACCTTAATCAACACCAGCGATTAACCGCATTCGCCAAACGCAAAACAGGGCCGCCGTTTGCACGGCAGCCCTGCGTGGATTCAGTTATTTGGAGATTAATACATTCCCATGCCGCCGGTGGGGTCACCTGCGGGCATCGGGGGCAGAGGCTCCTTCTTGTCGGCCACCAGAGACTCGGTGGTCAGCACGATGGAGGCGACGGAGCAGGCGTTCTGAACAGCGGAACGGGTGACCTTGGTGGGGTCAACGATACCGGCGGTCAGCATATCGCAGTACTCGTCGGTAGCCATGTTGTAGCCATAGCCGATCTTGCCGGAGCGCTTGATGTTCTCGATGATGACGGAACCCTCGAGACCGGCGTTGTAGGCGATCTGACGGATGGGCTCTTCCAGGGCGCGGAGA
>JAZSQO010000003.1:0-2497 GCA_045538015.1 Acutalibacteraceae bacterium
CAGTCAGATTTTTTGTCAGACGATACAAAAAGCGGAACCAATACTTTGTGTATTGGTGAGCATTTTTGTGAAGTATGACGGAAAAGATGCAAGCAAGATCGTGCTTAAGTTCTAAAACGGGAATTGTGCGGTGTTGCCTAAAAACGAATAAACACCTCCGCCGCGAGCCGTATCTCCCTTTTCTTTCGGGGAACACTCGCTGGTGGAGGTGTTTTTTATGTGTACCGCTGTTTCTCTGGTCACCGGCGGCCACTATTTCGGCCGCACCCTTGACCTTGAGTATCATTACCGGGAGAGCGTCACCGTCACTCCCCGGAATTATCCCTTTGCCTTCCGCAACGGCGACATTGTGAGCAGTCACCACGCCATTATCGGCGTGGCCACCGTGGAGGGCGGCTATCCCCTTTATTACGACGCGGCCAACGAAAAGGGGCTGTGCATGGCCGGGCTGAATTTTCCCGGATACGCGAGATATTTCCCGAAGCAGCCGGACACGGTCAACGTCACGCCCTTTGAGCTGATCCCGTGGGTGCTGAGCCGGTGCGGCTCGGTGGACGAGGCCTGCGCTTTGTTGGGGAAGGTCAATATTCTGGATGAGGCCTTCGCGCCCCAGTGGCCGCTGACGCCTATGCACTGGATGATTGCCGACGGACAAAGGTGCGTTGTGGCCGAGCCGGTGGAGAGCGGGCTGGTTCTTCACGAAAATCCCGTGGGTGTGCTGACCAACAGCCCGCCCTTTGAACACCAGCTGCTCCATCTGAGCGACTATACGCAGCTGTCCGCCTGCCCGCCCGAGAATTGCTTTCCCTTGCCGCCGGGCATCCCAGCCTGCAGCCGGGGCATGGGCGCCATCGGTCTGCCCGGCGACCTTTCCTCCCGCTCCCGGTTCGTGCGGGCGGCCTTCACCCGGCTCAACTCCCAATGCGGCTCCTCGGAGGAGGAAAGCGTCAGTCAGTTCTTCCACATTCTCGGCTCGGTGACCCAGACCCGGGGCTGTGTCCGGCTGGACGGCGGCAGTGTTGTCACGGTGTATTCCTCCTGCTTCAGCGCCGACCGCGGGATATACTACTTCACCACCTACGAGGACAGCACCGTCCGGGGCGTGGATATGCGCCGCGAGGCGCTGGACGGCTGCGTGCCGGTGAGCTATCCGCTGGCATACGGCGGACAGCCGGAGATAATAAACTGACCGGCTTTACCGGCTGAAATCGGTGTGGAGATTCCCCTTTCCCACGCATCCTGCGTGGACATAGATGTCCATGCAGGTCTGGCCGTCCTTCTCATAGACCTCCTCGAAGCAGCCGAGGTATTCCGTTCCGTGGTTCTCCTTGAAGCCGTTGGCTCCGAGGTATTCCAGTATCCGCTGGTAGCCCTTGGGTATGCGGTCAAAGGCGGCGCGGAAGGGATCGCGGACGGTGAGCCTCGCGTACTCGGTCTGACCCTGCCGGTAAATCTCCACTCCCGGGCAGCGAGGCTCAAAGCCCTCGGGCAGGATCCAGCCCGCCGCGTAGCCTCTCAGGCCGAAGCGGTTCTGCTGCTCCATGGATACAAAGGGAAAATCCCAGCCGATCTGACGAGGCCTCGGCTGGCAGTCATACAGTCCGCTCCTCCGCGCCCAGTGCTCCAGATACATCTGCACATCGTCCTCGGGCTGCGGGCTGATGATAACATAGCGTCCCAGCGCGAAGGCCGGGACGGTCACCACGGAAACGGGCGAAAAATAATCCTCCTGCCCGGTCATGTCCTCCTTGAGCAGGGCGTCCAGCGTGCAGGAAAACATCCGGCTCAGCTCCAGCAGCTTTTCCAGCTCCGGCACGGCCTCGCCCGTTTCCCATTTGGAAACGGTCTGGCGGGACACGCCCATCCGCTCGGCCAGCTTTTCCTGAGTCATATTCCCCGCCCGCCGGCGCAGAAGCTGCAGATTGCCTGACAATTTCATGGCGGCACCTCCGTATATTTCTGAGTGCATCATACCACAGAAAAAGGCCGCTGTCCACAAACCGCCGCGGGCTTTCCGGGCGAAGAATGCAACCCGGCGGTTGCCGGAAACGCGCAAAAACGGCGCCGCTAAGTTATTGACAAAAATTGCAGGCAAGCTTATACTTTTATCAATATCTTGAGAAAATGGAGTTGATAAGACCATGGATTACTCGTCCAGCTGGGATTTTACCCTGGCTAATTACAGCGCGGTCTGGGCATTCATGGTGCAGCTCGGCCTGCTGATGCTGTTCCTGATGCTTGGCAATATTCTTCGCAGAACCATTCCTCTGTTCCGCAAATGCCTGATACCCTCTGCCCTTCTGGGCGGCACCATTCTGCTGATCGTGAATATCATCAGCAAGCAGTTCGGCTTTGCCATTGCCGACAAGCGAATGATGCAGGTCATCACCTACCACTGCCTTGCCATCGGCTTTGCGTCCATGAGCCTCAAGACCGAAAAGAGCAGCCACAAGACTCGCCGGTCGCAGGTTTTTGAGTTTGGCGCGCTGCAGGGCGG
>JAZSQO010000172.1:0-3080 GCA_045538015.1 Acutalibacteraceae bacterium
ACTTCACTCCGGAGGAGTTCTACAAGGTGCTCAACAGCATCTCCTCCCAGCCCACCACCTCTCACATTCCCCTGCCCATCACCTCCGAGGCCTACGAGAAGGCCTACAAGGACGGCTGCGAGGCGGTCATCCACCTGTGCAACAGCTCCAAGACCTCCGGAATGTTCAGCACCGCCAATCTGGCCAAAAAGCAGTTCTTCGAGGAGCATCCCGAGGCCGAGGGCAAGTTCCGCATCGAGCCCATCGACACCCGTTCCTTCTCTCTGGCCTATGGTATGCCCGCCATCCTCGCCGCCAGGAAGCGTGACGAGGGCGGTTCCGTGGACGAGGTGCTGGAGGTCATCGACGAGGTCATCAACCGGGTGGAGATCTACCTCGCCCTCTACGACCTGAAGTTCGCCAAGATGTCCGGCCGCATCAGCGCCGCCGCCGCCATCATGGGCACCGTCATCGGCATCAAGCCCATCATGAGCATGATCGACGGCGAGACCAAGACCATCGACAAGGTGCGCGGCGAAAAGGCTGTCATTCCCCGTCTGGTTCAGGCCGCCAAGGACAATATGGTGGGCGATCCCTTCTTCTATGTGGCCGCCGGCGAGACCCTTCAGGAGGGCAAGGAGCTCCAGAAGGCTCTGGAAAAGGAATTCAAGGTCAAGTCCTCCGGCTTCTTCCGCCTCGGCGCCGCCGTGGCCATCAACGCCGGCCCCAAGGCCATCGCCTTCTATATTCTGGGCAAGGACAGAAGAAACAAGTAAATTATCAGTCATAAACAAACAAATCCGGAGAAGATGCCGTTTCTTCTCCGGATTTATTATTTCATTGACAAACGATGGGCTTACTTCTCAGCCTTTTGAAAATGCTTATATGCCAGAACGCCGATCGGAAGGAAATACACGCACCAAGCCAGCAGCGCAATGGTTCCGCCGTTTCCGGCTTCTCCTCCTGCCATGCGTGTGAACATTCCGGTCATCGGCATAATAAAACAGCTGATGAAGAAAACGCCGTGTACTATCATCAAATATTTCAGCCACTTGTCCGCTTTGGAATCCGGGACAACGGAAAGACCGATGAAGAATGTGGAAAGGGCCATCATCCCATAACCGAGCAGATCATAGTTGAACAGCAGGCCGCCGCGGCCAAATTCCAGTATCTGAATGGCCTGCTCGTTCAGATTATCCAACCGGACACTGGTTGTCTGCGCGAAATACACCAGCAGAATCAATACCGCGTAAACAACAGCAAAAGCGACGCCGATACTGGCCGGAACACGACGTTCCTCACAGCTCTCATTCTGAAATCCGACGGCCATCATAATATATCCCAGCGGTAAAAGCATACACACAAAGTAAGAGCCGAAGTTAAATCCAACGACCATACATACAGCAAAAAGAAAAACCGTGACAGCAACAATTGCCGCGCCGATTCTGGGAATGGTTCTGTTCATCATTATTCCTCCGCAAGGTATTATTGTTGGGTTAATTGTAATCCAGCCTCCACGCAAAGTCAATAACTCAGGAAACACAAAGCCACTTTTGACATCAGCATCAAAAGTGGCTTTGTTGCGCTTTTATCGGATCGGTTCCTTAATTCCGTCCTCGGCTCATCTCTTGCCGCTGCGTGCTCTGAGGACGGTTATTATGGCGATGATTATGACCACAAGAACCAGCATTCCGTATATGACCAGCGTGGTGGGGCCGCCGATAGCCGTCAGCCAGTCGGTCTGCTCCTTCTCGTAGGCCGCCGCCTCATCGTGGGGCGTCACATACACCGTGTATTGCGGCTGCTCATCCTCGGAGAAACTGGGAATGTAGGTGGTAGTTATGGATAGGTCGATGCCGTCGGCCAGCGTGGTCTGCTCCCCGTCGGGAGCGTCGCCCTCCGAGGTGACCGGAGTGGTGGGCTCCTGAGGCATGGATATTCCGTCCTCGGTCGCAGTAGTGACCTCCTCCGGTAGGAAAGCCGAGGTAGTGGTGGTAGTAACGGACGACATCACCATGTCGGCGTAGCGCTGATTGAGCTCGTCGATGTCCCGGCCGACGATGGCATTTTCCGCTCTGAGCCAGTAGGCGTAGTCTCCGCACTCTATCTGGTACCACTGGCCATCATTCCTCACGGCCAGCAGGCGGCATATCTGACCGGCCTGAAGCCGTCCCTGATTTCTGCCGCCGGTGTGCTTGTTGAACAGGTCGGCGTCGTGGGTCATCAGGGCGTACTGCGCCATCGAGGAGGCGTCGGGAATGGAGGGATCCCGTTCGTAGTTGGGATAGCCAATATAGAGGATGGTTCCCAGACCGTCAGGCCGGGCGCCGATGTCTCTTTCGTAGGCGATCCCGGCCACGGCATTGCCGCAGTTGCCCTCAACGGTGAGGATCCTGGTGTCGGTCACCTCGACGACCAGAGCCAGATGGTCTGAGGTGGTGTCGCCGCTGTTCTCCACAAAGAGGATGTCACCCGGCCGCACGACAGCGCTGGGCGAATAGCCCACATAGGGGCAGTTGACCGCCAGCAGACGGGGCCAGATGGTGTCGGGAAAGACCGTGCTGTCCACGCCCGCCTGCCGGGCACACCACCAGATAAAGGTGGTACACCAGATGCAGTCCGGGTCGCCGAAGCTGTAGCCGTATTCGGTGAAGTTGTTGCACACGACACCCTGACCGGCGTACTCTCCCTCCATGCCGCCCTCTTTGTAGCCCATCTGGGAAAGGGCGATATTGACGATGTCCGTCCGAGGGTCGCCCGTCAGTTCCACTTCCAGCAGCCGGCGGTAATATTCTCCGCCGGCATAGCTGCTCGACGGCTCAAAGACCGGCTGCAAAGCGCTCGCGGGAACGGCGTACATAGCCGCCGCCATTATCAGTGTCATTACCAGTGCCGCCATCCGGGTCATGCGATATTTCATCTTATCCAGTTCCCCTGCCTTTCAGGAATGATTCATCATTTAAGGCAACACCGCACAATTCCCGTTTTAGAACTTAAGCACGATCTTGCTTGCATCTTTTCCGTCATACTTCACAAAAATGCTCACCAATACACAAAGTATTGGTTCCGCTTTTTGTATCGTCTGACAGAAAATCTGACTG